>JAPOYX010000135.1 GCA_026706345.1 Gemmatimonadota bacterium
GCCTTCAGATACCGAGTACTTCCCCACCAGTTCATTTGACGTCGGCTCCCCCATCTCATCCGTGGGGAACAGCAACGTAATGTTCGCCTGCTCCGCAAATTGCGTCAGCGCCAGATCTACACGTTGCTCGGGAACATTGAATTGGATGAGCTTGTCTACAGAGACTTCATCCGCGGTTGCCGGAAGAGGAAGCACCACAAACAGCAGTACCAACCAAACTGCCAGAACCGATATCGTTCTATTGCAACGCGCTGTGCCTTGCGCGTACTTAATAGACGACCCGGTTCCGGGTTTGGGTGACAGCATGTAACAAAACTTTTTCGCGCCAACCTTTACTATGGTGTCCCCTCCGAATCAAAGGTGCTGACGGATTCGACAAGGCGGTGTTTATATACCGTGGAGAAGAACCCTGTTCTCGCTTTCTCGCTGAAACTCGACGTCGAAGTTTTCTTTGAGTACAGCCAGCATGCCTTCCACATCACCTGCCTTGAAGAACCCGGAGACATGCACTTCTTTCAGGTTTTCATCCACGAATACAAACTCGACACCGGTGTATCGCTCGACTTCCTGGACGACTTCGGCGAGCGATTCCCCCCGAAAAATGAGACTCCCTTCCCGCCAGGAGAGTTTAGCTTTGATTTCAGCCTCGGATATTGGCCTGGCAACCTCAGCCTCTTGGCCCATTACCAGTTCCTGACCCGCGGTGATTACGGTTGCTGATCTGGGCAGTACGATCCTCACGTTTTTTCGCGCAGCTTTGGTCGACTCCGGTTGCTCGCCGACCCGCACAGTGCCCTCGGTGACCACCAGCTCAATCACCCGATCTGGTTTTATCTCGATGTTGAATGCCGTGCCGACCGCCTGGATGATGCGACCACGTGCCAGGACGCTTAATGGCCGCTGTGGATCTTTTGCAACGTGCACATGGACTTCACCAATTTCCAGGTGCAACAGCCGAGCGTCACTGGTATAGCGAACCCCGATCCGGCTACTGGTATTCAACGTAATTTGGGTGCCATCTTCTAGGATATGAACCTGCTGTTCACCAATCGCCGTTTCGTAGAAACTCTCGGCCGGTCGCTGAGCGATCTGTGGAGCAATACCGGTGTCAAATGACGAGTTCCAGAACAGCAGCGTTGACAGTCCAAGGACTAAAGATGCGGCCAGCGCGAAAAAAGCCCAGCGATTGCTGCCTGGTTTTATTGTTGCAGCCGGTTGCGGCACCAGCGTAGAAAGTCGACTGAGACTGTCCATCTTGTCCCACAGCCTGACCATCTTCTCGAGCAATGCCTGATTGGCGGGATCTTCCGCGAGCCACGCCTGAAGCTCGAGTTTTTCTTCCCGAGTAAGGCCCTCACTGAGACGCTCAATCCATAGACTGGCTGCATCGTAGCGTTCTTCTTCTGAACGTAACTGGTACACCTTGCTCAAGCTAAATCATCCTTCGACGCCCGCGTTGAAGACAGGCTGCTCGTGTTCAATTCGACCACTTGGCCTCCTTTTCCCTCTCTTTCACAGCGCTCCATAAACTGCAGGCAGGCTTTCATGCCTCGCGCAATCTGGGTCTGAACAGTGTTTTCGCTCACACCCATATGCTCTGCGATCTCCCGCCTCGAGTAGCCGTAGACCTTTTTCAGAACAAACGCCCGGCGACACTGCGCGGGAAGCAGGCGCGTCGCTTCGCAGAACAGTGAGAACTCCTCGTGGCTAACCGCTTCACCCAGTGGGTCAGCGCCATAAGCCTGCTGTCCAGTGTACCCCAACTCATCCTCGTCAAAACTGTCTGACAGGCGAGTTTCAGCTCTTTTCACATGGTCTCGCGCCAAGTTTCTTACTGTCTTGAACAGAAACGAACGAGGAGCAGTTATGGGTGACTCACGCTCGGCCTGACAGGCGCGAACATAGGCCTCTTGGACAATGTCCTCGACCTCTTTGGGAGGAACAATACCGGCAATAGCACCTTTCAGACGTCCGACTATTGACAGGTAAGTTCGATCTAATAGATTGCCGCTATCCACTTAGGAGTAACGCTCTACGAGTCCAACTTCAGTAGACGAATTAGAACCAGTTTTGGATGACAAAGTCAGATTATTTTTTGAAGTTGTACCTTCAGCACGTCGGAGTGCCGTTACCACATTTGCTGCAGGGCTGAGTTTTCGCCCCTGATGTTTAACAAAACTCATTGTGTTTCCTCCGCTGGGCAGGAAGCCGGTATCGTCGAGGGCGCCCCCGACACCCGCACCTCGGCGTTGACGCGGCGAGACAGCACGGCCCGGGCGATGGCATTGCGCTGCCACCACACGAGGCCTCCCGCTCCAAATGCGCTGCCGGCCCACAGGAAGCCGCGCCTGTCCACGTCCCGTCCTCCCCCGACGGCGGTTACAGATCCGACTACAGCGCCGTGTTCGAGGCGATGCTGCCGCCGCCGCGCCGGTACTGCTCCCGACGCTCCTTGCTGAACCTGTCGATCTCGTCCTTCGGGACGCCGAAGGCGATGCCCCGCTCCACGCCTGGCTGGAGTCGCCGGTAGCGGAGTTGCTCACTGCCGCCCGATGGTCACATTGACGGTCATGAGCGCCTGGGCGGGAGCGCGGCACCGGTTTCCAGTGTGGCGAACACCTCCTCGTTGCGCCGGCCCCGGCCAGTTGGCCGGTGAAGTCGCAGATGCGCAGTGAGGACAGCGCGCCGGGAGATTCTTTCACTTTGCGAACGCGAAACCGGGGGCCTGCCCCTCGAATGCATCCGGGATGACGCGCCCTTCGGGACGCCTCGCCACGTCCTCGACGGGAAGTTCGAGCCGGGATCCCGACGGTCCGCCGAAGAACAGGGTGAGCACGGGCGCGGGGTCGCGCTCCGGCACGTACAGGTTGTCCCGGTCGGTACCGGCGACGGTCAGCCGCAGGCGGCTCCCGGCACCGATGGAGACCGAGACGGGGTAGAGTTCGAGAGCGGCGGTCATGCGTTCTCCGGGAACGACCTCGAGCAGGTCCTGCTCGGCCTGGGAATGCCAGGCGGGCCCGGCGTGGGGCCGCGGGCTCTCGCTCACCTTCCGGTGGCGCAGGTTCAACCAGCCCTCGGTGACGTACTCGGCGTTGCCGTTCGGCATGACCTGCTCGAGCGTCACGTGGATGGCGCCGTCGGAGGCCGTGGTGGCGAGTTCGAGGAAGAGCGCGGGTGAGCCCGTGATTTCGACCTCCTCGGTGAACCTGGGACCGGTGAAGGTCGCGCAGCGCAGCGCCCGGTCATGCAGGTGGGGATGCCGTATGTACTCGTCGTGCAGCATGAAGCGCATGCGCCCGAGGTTGCCGAGCCCCGTTCCGTAGTCGACCGGGTACTCGGCCGTGGTTTCGGGGCCCGCGTTGCGCTCCAGGCTGCCGTCCAGGACGGACGACAGCGTGCCGCTGGGGGTGTCGTTCAGGAACCATGACTCGCTCTCGACCTCCGGCAGCGGCCAGCTCTCAGCGGCTTTCCAGACGGCCCGGCCACCAAGGTCGGTTGTCGCGAATATCACGCCGGGTTCGTCGGCAATGCCATTGTCGATGCCCTTGAGCCAGTAGTCGAACCAGCGCAACGGCTCCATGGCCGGCAGCACGCCGTGGTTCCAGGGGCCGACGATTATGCGCTTCGGGCCGTCGAGCGCCTCGTAGAGGTCCAGGCATTCGCCGGGAAAGGTCATGTCCCACCAGCCGGTCTGCAGGTACACTGCGGCGCCCGAGCGGCTGATGCGTTCGAACTCGTCGAAGACGTCGCGCAAGGGGCCGAGTTCGGGGAAAGGCGGGGGTGGTGCGCCCTCGGACATGCTGGCCACGTACCAGTCGCTGGTCATGTGCTCGAGCACGCTCAGGTCGTCGGAGCCCGCATAGGCCGGCGCGCGCCCGGCAAGCGCCTCGGCGAACAGGCGTTCACCGTCCGGGCCGTCCACCGGCGCCGCAACGTCCGCCCCGTCCTGTCCCTTGCGCATCTCCGACCAGTCGCGGGCGAACCCGGTCATCGCCAGGCCGCCGTCGACGATGGCGTTCATGATCGACGGCGGAATCTGCGGCACGATGCAGGCGAGGTGCCTGGGCTGGAAGACGGCGGTTGCGAGCTGAATCACGCCTTCCCAGGAGCCGCCGATCATGCCCACCTTGTCGGTCGCCCATTCCTGCTGAGCAATCCAGTCCACTACCTGGGCAATGTCGGCCGCATTGCGCCAGGTCTGGTTGGCGTGGGCGCCGAAGGAAGCGCCCGTGCCACGGAAGTCGATGCTGACCACGTTGTATCCGTGATGGATCACCTGCCGGCAGGCGGGCCGCTGTTCGTAGGCGGTGATCAGCGCGCCGACCGGGAGATGCGCGGTCAGCTTCGCGTACTTCGGCGCGTTGAACTCGTTTTCCTTCTTGTAGTACGCGCGCCGGTAGCCGGTCGCCTGCACGACGGTCGGCCGGGGCCCGTCGAGCGGTTCGCCGTCGAGGGTGGGCTGCAGGATGTCCACGGCGATCCGGCAGCCGTCGTCGACGGGTACGTGCACGGAAGAGCGCGAATAGCCGTTCGCCACTTCTTCGGAATAGCCCTCGTAGACGTTTATCGTGGATTTCATGCTTTCGAAAAAGCGGCTCTCTGACCCAGGTATCCACGATAGACGCGGCAATCGGTGCACCGCCTCAACTAGGCACTTTTCATTCACGACTCGGATGATTATCATCCATATTATGAATGGATTTCTTAATCGTCTCGCACAAGATGCACTAGCCGACCACCTTGCGGCCATGCCCGCCGTTATTTTGACGGGCGCCCGCCAAGCCGGCAAAAGTACCCTTGCCCGCGCGTTGAACCCCGAGCGGCGGTATCTGTCGCTCGATGAATTCGATGTGATCGACGCGGCCGAGCGCGATCCCGAATCCCTGGTCCGCGGCCACGGGCCGTTGACTCTGGACGAAATTCAAAGGGCGCCCGACCTTCTGCACGCCGTAAAGCTGTCCATAGACAGCCACAGAAAGCCAGGCAGGTTCCTGCTCACCGGTTCAGCGAACCTGCTGCTGATGCGCCGCGCGACCGAGTCCCTGGCGGGCCGCGCCAGCTATCTCACGCTCTGGCCCATG
The DNA here is from genome assembly GCA_026706345.1 of Gemmatimonadota bacterium. Lineage (NCBI taxonomy): Bacteria > Pseudomonadati > Gemmatimonadota > Gemmatimonadota bacterium. Next base: position 5,082 of record JAPOYX010000135.1, read on the forward strand.
ACCAGGCGCGAGCAGCGCGGTCTGGGCAGCGGTGGAATCTGGGAGGATCTGCTGAACTCACCGGAGTCGCAGTGGGCGGAACTCGTCGCCGATACCGATTCCGAACGGGAGGATTGGCGGACGTTCGCGCGGCGCGGCGGATTCCCGGATCCGGCTGTCCACCTTGCCGACGAACGGGCGCGGACCGTCTGGTTCGAGGGCTATATGCGCACCTATCTCGAACGGGATCTCCTGAGTCTTTCCAGCGTCGCCTCCCTTCCGGATTTTCGTCGCCTGGCGCGCGCGGCCTGCCTGCGCCTGGGCCAACCTGTCAATCAGACCGAACTGGGCCGCGACGTGGCCCTGCCGCAAGCGACCGTCCACCGCTACCTCAACCTGCTGGAAACCTCCTACCTGCTGGTGCGCGTACCCGCCTACGCGGTGAACCGGACCAAACGGCTGATCAAGTCGCCAAAGCTCTATTGGAGCGATACCGGCCTGGCGCTGCACATCGCCGGGCTGGACGAACCGGGCGGCGCGTTTCTGGAAAACCTCGTCCTCGGCGACTTGCTGGCCTGGCGCGAGGCCCGTCAGGAACGGTGTGAAATCCTGTATTGGCGAACGACGGCGGGCGAGGAGGTGGATTTCGTGGTCGAAACCGCCAACGAGCTGCTACCGGTCGAGATCAAGGCAAGCGGACGGCCGCGCCTGCGCGATACGGTACGTCTGCGTTCGTTCCGGCGGGAATACGAAAGCCAGTCTCGGGCCGGATTGCTCCTGCACGATGGCGACGCACTGGAATGGCTGGCGCCGGACGTTCTGGCAGTACCCTGGTGGCGGGTCATTTGAATCCGCTACGACGCCACTACATGACCTACAGCGGCTCGATGACCGACGTAAGCATCCTCGCCCACGAACTCGGTCAGGGCTTCCATCACTGCGTGATGCGCGACCTGCCCGATGCCCAGCGTCACTACGGCAGGTCGGTGGCGGAAACGGCGAGCATTTTCGGAGAGACGGTGGTGCGCCTCCGGAATATCCGACTGTCCGAGTGCCATGGGCATTGTGTCGGGTGAATTCTGTCGCGACACTCATTCTACACAGGAATCTCAGTCTTCCATTCGTTCGAAATACACCAGCGCCGGCAGATTGCGGCGCTGGTGAACGATGCGCAGTATCACCGGCTCATCACCGGCTGCGGCAATGCGCGCCAAGAAGATGACGTGC
>JAPOYX010000136.1 GCA_026706345.1 Gemmatimonadota bacterium
GCTGTCGCCGGTGAAATACCAGCCCTGCTGGGCGAATTCGGACCAGTACTGTTCAACGTAGCGGTCCGGGTCTCCCCAGACTGTACGGGCCATACCCGGCCATGGGCGTTTGATGACGAGATAGCCGTCTTCGTTGGGCTCGCAGGTGGAGCCGTCTTCGCGCACTACTTCGGCTTCAATGCCGGTGAAAGGCAAGGTGGCGCTGCCCGGTTTGAGGGCGACGACAGGAGTTGGCGTGATCATGAAGCCGCCGGTTTCGGTCTGCCACCAGGTGTCCATAATGGGGCAGTTTTCGCGGCCGATGACACGATGGTACCAGCGCCAGGCTTCGGGGTTAATCGGTTCGCCGACGCTGCCGAGGAGGCGCAGGCTGGACAGGTCGTGTTGGTCGGCCCAGGCATCGCCGAAGCGCATCAGGCCGCGAATGGCGGTGGGCGCGGTGTAGAGGATGGTTATGCCGTAGTCCTCGACGAGCTTCCAGTAGCGATTGGGGTGGGGATAGTCGGGCGCGCCTTCGTACATGAAGCCGGTTGAGCCAAGGATCAAAGGCGCGTATACGATGTAGCTGTGTCCGGTTATCCAGCCGGGGTCGGCGGCGCACCACCAGAGGTCGTCCTCTTTGAGGTCGAAGACGTATTTCAGGGTGGTAGCGGTGTAGACCTGGTAGCCGCCGCAGGTATGGAGGACGCCTTTGGGTCTACCGGTTGTGCCGGACGTGTAGAGGATGAAGAGGGGATCTTCGGCGTCCATCGGCTCCGCCTCACAGACTGGGCTGGCGATGGGGAGGGCCATCTCCTCGTGCCACCAGTGATCGCGGCCGGGGGTCATCTGCACATCCTGCATGGTACGCTGGAAGACGATCACCGTATCCACAATCGAGCTACGCTTGACGGCCTCGTCAGAGATGTCCTTGAGGTTGACGGTTTTGCCGCGCAACCAGGCGCCGTCACTGGTGATCAGTACCCTGGACTGGGCGTCGTCGATGCGGCTGGCGAGGGCCTGTTCGCTGAACCCGCCGTAGACGACGGAGTGTACGGCGCCAATCTTGGTGACGGCCAACATCGCGATCATCAGTTCGGGGGTCCGTCCCATGTAGATGGTCACGGTGTCGCCCTTGCCGACGCCCTTGCCTTTGAGCACGTTGGCGAACTTATTGACTTCCTGCCAGAGCTGGTAGTAGCTGTAGTTCTGCTTGTCGCCTTCTTCGCCTTCAAAGATCAGGGCCAGCTTGTGCCTGCGCCAGGAGTTTACGTGCCGGTCCAAGGCGTTGTAGGCGATATTGGTTTTACCGCCGACAAACCATTTGAAGAACGGCGCGCCGCTGTCATCGAGCACCTTTTCGTACGGCTCAAACCAGTCGATCAGTTCGCGTGCGCGGGCATCCCAGTAGGCCTGGGAATCTGCGAGCGCTTCGCCGCGAAGGTCGAGATAGTTGGGCACGTTTGCGCCGGCGACAGCCTCGGGCGACGGCTGGTACAGTTCGCTGTCGGCGGCCGGGACCTCGATAGCCTGGCCGTTTGAGCTCTGTTCCGACATTCTTCCCTCCTTCATTCGGTGTCTATTGATCCGCTGCGGGATTGGCAACTATGATAGCACAGTTTCAGACGTGTGTTCAGATATTCTGTGCGGCCAGTTCTGCGATCTCCTCGGGGTGACGGGCGATGGCGACGCCGGCTTCCTGGAGCGCTTCGATCTTCTCAGCGGCGGTGCCTTCGCCGCCGGAGATGATGGCGCCGGCGTGGCCCATGCGTTTGCCTGGGGGGGCGGTCTGACCGGCGATGAAAGCGGTCACCGGTTTGCTCATTTCGGTTCTGATGTAGTCGGCGGCGACCTGCTCGTCGGTGCCTCCGATCTCCCCAATGAGGACGACTTGTTCAGTAGCGGAGTCCTGTTCAAACATCTGCAGCACGTCGAGAAAGTTGAGCCCTTTGATGGGGTCGCCGCCGATGCCGACGGCGGTGCTCTGACCGATTCCACGCTCTGTCAGTGCATAGATGACCTCGTAGGTGAGCGTGCCGGAACGGCTGACGATGCCGACATTGCCGGGGGTGTGGATGTGGCCGGCCATAATGCCGACTTTGGCGGATCCAGGGGAGATGAGGCCGGGGCAGTTGGGCCCGATCAGGAGAGATTCTGTTGAATCCAGGTAGGCGCGGGCGCGGGCCATGTCGAGGGCGGGGATGTTCTCGGTGATGCAGACGATGAGTGCGACGCCGGCGTCGGCGGCCTCGAGGA
>JAPOYX010000137.1 GCA_026706345.1 Gemmatimonadota bacterium
CAGCGGTTTATCCGACCCCGGATAGCGGTCCGCGTACGACATGCCGTTTTCAAGTTTGAGCACCCCGCGGGGACATACGGCCGAACAGACCCCGCATCCCACGCAGGAAGACCGGACGATATTTTCGCCCCGCTCGGCGTAGGCTCGCACGTCGATGCCCATTTCGCAATAGGTGGTGCAGTTTCCGCAGGACATGCACTGGCCGCCGTTGGTCGTGATGCGGAACCTGGAGAAAAAGCGCTGGATGATACCCAGCACCGCGGCCATCGGACATCCGAAGCGGCACCAGACCCGGTTTCCGAGGACGGGATAGAACCCTACGCCGATTACGCCTGCGAAGACCGCGCCGATGTAGAAGCCATACCATTGCTTCAGCGGGGCGGAGATGGCACTCAGCGCGCCCGGGGACGTGCTGCTCACCCAAAGCACGGCCGTCGTCAGGATGATCAGCAGGAGCACGGCGTAAATGATCGCCCGCTCGATCTTCCACGAGACGGTGGACTTGGGCGTCAGGTGCCGCCAGGGATCGCCGAGGGTCTCGGCGAGTCCTCCGCAGCCGCATACCCAGGAACAGTACCACCGCTTGCCGTAGAAATAAGTCAGCACGGGTGTGGCGATGAAGGAGCAGACCACGCCCCAGAAAACCATGAACGAGCCCAGGGCGCCGGGACTGTTGACGAGGTAATCCACCGTGCCGGGAAACAGGTAGTCGTACTTCAGCGGCCAGAAATAGCTGAAATAGAACTCCGGCTCGTTCAGGGCGCGGAGGAACTGGGGAAGGACGAAGGCCAGGACCAGCTGGAAGAACATGACCGATATGGTCCGGATGATGTGGTAGCGGTTGTGGCGGTACCGCATGAACATGCGGAAACCGAAGAGCACCACGGCCATGGTGTAAAGGAACCCGTACAGAAACCACTGGTTCGCCGGCTGTCCCGCCAGGACCAGCGACAGCGGTTCGACGAGCGCGATCGCGCGTGCCAGGTATTCGGGCCACCAGTACAGCACGACGTAGAACCCCGTGAGCGCGATGCCCAGCGCCCAGGCTATGGCGCCCCGGTGCGAAGTGTTGCCGAACATGATGCCGTCATGCTTGATGCCGGGCACGGTGTCCTTGTAGGCGAACCAGACGTATCCAATGGTTCCGGCCGACAACAGGCCGAAGGACAGCAGGAATGGCGCCCACGTGCCCGAGAGGGGCGGGCCGAGTAACGAGACGGCGAGGGCGAGAAAGCCCAGTCCGATCACGCCGGCGGAGATCATTCGACCCGGGTTCTTGGGAACCTCGGCCTCGGACGCCGGCTCGCCGAACCCCTCCGTCTCTTCGTCGTAGAAGTACGAGATGGTTTCCGGGTCTATCAACGTCGTTCCAGCGGGCGATGTGCTCATGCGAGTTGCTCCTTTAAAGAGCTTACGATCTCCGTCTCGTGGCGGACGAAAAACTCCGGATCGAAGTTGGCTACTTCCAGGTGATCAAGGACATACGCCACGCTCCGCCGTTCGGCGATCCAGCGTTCGCACACTTCGTGGCGTGCGCGTATTCCCATGAAGTTGAAGGCCTTGATGCACCCGTCGGCACCGACGACGCGGACGGCGTGCCGGTGGGAAGGATGCTCCCAGTAAAGGTGTTGCTCGCCCGGCTGGGGCGTACTCAGGATCATGCCGTAGGTCTGGTACTCCAGGTCGAAGAACTTGGCTGAATTGTACCAGATCCCCGGGTCGTATTCTATTTTCTCCCCGGCCAGCACTTCACCGGCGACCTTGCCCTGCTTCTTGCCCGTGTACCAGACCTGCTGAATCAGGCTGCGGCCTCCGTTCCGGCTGACGATTTCCGCGCAGTCCCCCGCGGCATATATGTCGGGTATGTTCGTGCGGAAGGAATGGTCGACCAGGACGCCCCGGGACGTTTCTATGGGTGTCGACTTGACCAGGTCCGTGTTGGGCGAAACGCCCGGCGTCAGGCCGACCACCTGGCATTCGATCCGATCATCGAACTCGGTGACGACCGCCTCGACCCTTCCCGTACCGTCGTCCACGATTTCCTTCAGATTGGTCTCCCTGATCAGGCCGATACCCTGCTCCTCGATCAGCCGGTTGATCATACCCGACTCTTCCATGGGCAGGATGTTGCACCAGTAGGATGCCTCGCGAATGAGAAACGTGACGTGGATATGCCTTGAATGCAGCATCTCGGCCAGTTCGATGCCGATCAACCCGCCGCCGACGATGACCGCGCGCTTTGCCCGCTCCACGTTCTTATACAACTGCCGCAGGTCTTTCAGGTTGTACAGTCCCTGCACGCCCTCGAGATCCTGTCCGGGCCAGCCAAACTTGTTCGACTTGGCGCCGGTGGCGATAAGCAGTCTGTCGTAGGGCAGCCGCCCGCTACGATGCAGCACCAACTGCTTGTCGTCGATATCGATACCGGTGACCCAGTCCCTTACCAGGTCAAGCCGCTGGTCGCGCCAGAAGCGGTCCTCGAAGGGCTTCGTCGCCTCGTAGGTCATGTGCCCCATGAATATGTACATCAGGGCGGGGCGGGAATAGTGGTAGGCCGATTCACCCGATACCAGCGTGATCTTCCAGTCCGGCTGGAGCTGCCTGAGCCGTGTGGCGGCCGTTACACCGGTTACGCCGTTCCCAATGATCACCGCATGCAATGGTCCACCTCCTGAAGCGATCCCAAAACGATGGTTGTGGTTAACCTGCCTCCGTCAGGCCGTCCGCCCGTAGAACAGCTTCTGTACCTCGGGGCTGTTGCGGACATGGGGCCGGTCCTTGTAGCAGAGCGTGGCGACGTAGCGGGTAATTGGACCCTTGACCGGCGTAACCCGGTGCATGGACCGGTAGCCGACGAAGAGGATCAGCGTACCGGGCTTCACGGCGAGCGTCCGGACGTCGGGGTAGCTGCCGCGCAGTACCTGGTCCACGATATCGTAGCCGTCGCCATCCGCGGGACGTACGTTCGGGGCGTATTCGAAAACGCCGCCCGCTTCAGGCGCCTGAACCATCAGGGTGGTCGTAGCCTCTGATTCGTCGAAGTGCCATCCGTGGTTCTGTCCTTCGCGCATGACGTTAACGGTCAGCGCGGCCAGCGGGTCCGCCATTCGGTAGTATTGTTCCTTGTCGAGTACGTCGGCGACAAAGGACAGAAGCGGATCCCAGGAATACAGCCGGTGCAGGCCGTCGGATGGGCGGATCTGGTCGAAGGCGACCGAATCCAGTTCCGTGGCCTGCAGCCTCCGTCGCGGGTGGTCGGGCGGAAAAGCGTCGTCGTGCTCCTCCAGATAGACATTATGGGGATTCCGGCACGGAAAGGCGTCGGGGGCGGCACGGTCCACCTCGGCCACCATCCGTACCCTGGCCTCCTCCGTGACGAAACCGGGCAGCAGGCAGGCGCTTTGCGCCGCCAGGTCGTCCCTGCACCTCGCGACCAGTACGCTGTACGCCTCCGATCCGGGCCGGTGAATGGGGTAGGTCGTCGCGTCGATGAGGTCCAGCGCCGAATCGTTCAACCCAGGGCTCCCTTTCCGCTTTGCGGTCCCGCCCGGTCCCGCCCGGTCCCGCCTTGACTTCAGCGAACCGTACCGGTAAAATGGACGTTCGTTTTCGACTTTCTTACGCCCGCACCGGCTGCCGCCGCACATGGACGCAGCTGCCTGGCGGAACAACCTCTATCCTCAATATATGGCAATTCCGAGCGATCAAAAAGAAAAGACTGGCCTGGTCCGCCAACTCGGCCTTTTCGACACGACGATGATCATCATCGGCATCGTGATCGGATCGGGAATCTTCCTCACGACCGGCCTGATGGCCAGGGAAATACCGTCCGCGACGCTCATTCTACTGGCCTGGCTGTTCGGCGGCCTGCACGCCCTAGCCGGCGCCCTGGCCTACGGCGAGCTCGGCGCCGCCATGCCCCGGGCGGGCGGCCAGTACGTCTACCTCCGGGAAGCCTACGGTCCGTTCTGCGGTTTTCTGTTCGGCTGGGTGTCCTTCACCATGTACCTGACCGGCATCATCGCCGCCCTCGGCGTGGGATTCGCCGAATACGCGGGGTACTTCATCCCCTCCATCGGGATGGCCAACGTATTCTACGAAACCGAGATCGCCTTTCCCGGCTGGACCTTTCAGTACGTGCTTTCCGCAGGACACCTCACCGCGCTGATCCTGGTCGTCCTGCTCACGGTGGTGAACTATCGCGGTGTCACCTTCAGCAAGTACATCACCAATGTTTCCTCGGTGATCAAGATCGCCGCACTCGGGTTGTTCATCCTTTTCGGCCTCTGGAGCGGGTCCTCGCAGCCGATCGACTTTCGGGTCAACGCGCAGGGAATCGACTTCGGAACCCTGATGGTCGCCTTCGGCGTCGCCCTGATCGCCGTGTCCTGGTCCTTTGCCGGCTGGGAGGAGGTCACCTTCGTCGCCGGCGAGGCCAGGGAGCCCGCGCGGAACCTTCCGCGCGCCCTCGTCCTGGGCACCGCGAGTGTCACCGTGGTCTACCTGCTGGTGAACTACATCTACCTGAAAGCACTGCCGGTCGGGGAAATGGCCGGGGTCGTCCGGGTGGGGGAAGCGGCCGCCAACGTCCTCTTCGGTGAAATCGGCGCCGTACTGCTTTCGGCCGCCATCGTCATATCGATCGTCGGCGCGCTGAACGCCAGCGTCCTGGTGGGGCCCCGCGTCTACTTCGCCATGGCGCGGGACGGGCTGTTCTTCAGGCGGGCGGGCTTGGTACATCCCAGGTACCGCACGCCGGGCCAGGCGGTGATCTTCCAGGCGGCCTGGGCATGCGTACTCACCCTCAGCGGCACCTTCGAAGACCTGATCACCTTCGTCACATTCGCGAATCTCATGCTGTGGATCGCCGGCGCCGCCGCGGTATTCACGTTGCGCAGGAAACGGCCCGACCTGCCCAGGCCCTACAAAACCTGGGGTTACCCGGCCGTCCCCCTGCTGTTCATCGCCGGTTCCGCCGGGATTCTCGTCAACATGCTCTTCGAGACGCCCGTCGAATCCATCGCCGGTCTCGCGCTGACCGCCCTGGGCATCCCCGCCTACCTTTTCCTGCGCAGGCGCACGCGGGCGGCGTCTTAACCGGGCACGAACAGACCAGACTTCCCATGACTGGCCGGCATGCGGCCAACTGCCGCTTTTCTGGTACGAAAGGCCTGCGTCGCCGTGGCTTCCGATCAGGGCACGTAGACTAGGCCGCCCGCGGGGCCGAGGGGCATGCCCATCGCCATCCAGGCCACGAGGAGGAGTGTCCAGATGATGGCGAATACCACGGTATAGGGGAGCATGGTGGAAATCAACGTTCCCATGCCCCCTTTGGGCACAAACTGACGCATGAAAACCAGGATGATCACCAGGTAGGGGTTCAGGGGGGTGATCGTGTTGCTGACGGAGTCGCCGATCCGGTATGCCGCCTGCGTCAGTTCGGGACTGATGCCCACCATCATGAACATGGGTATGAATATGGGCGCGAAGAGGGCGTACTTGGCCGACATGGAACCGATCAGCAGGTTGAATACCAGGGTGACGAGGATGAAGGCGATCATCAGCATCCATGCCGGCATTTGCGCCTGTCCGAGTGCCTGTCCCCCCGCCATCGCCAGCATCTGGCCGAGACCCGAATACTGGAAGTACGCGATGAACTGGGCGGCAAAGAAGGCCAGGACGATGATCGGGGCCATGGTGGCGATCGTTTCGATGAGCAGGCGGGCCGCATCCTTGTCGTTCTTTATGACGCCTACCGAGATCCCGTACACGATACCCGGCAGGAGAAAGCAGAAAAGCAGCAGGGGCACGATGGCCTCCACCCACCGGTCGAACAGATTGCCGGTGCCGTACAGCGGAGCGCCGGGCCACAGGATCATGAACACGATGGCCGAGAGTACCACGCAGAACGCCAGGGACGCCCGGACCATGCCGCGCTTCTCCAGCGCGGTCAACGCGTGCTCGTCCGGCTCTTCCGACGACGCGGGCGCCGGTCCGCCCTCCTCGGGGGACTTGCCCGCCAGGCGCCGCTCGACGAACCAGGCCGTGACGAACCAACCCGCCAGGGTCATGACCACCGTCGACGCGATCATGAAATACCAGTTGCACGTGGCGGCGACCTGGTAGGCCGCGTCGATCGTCTGCGCCCCGGCCGCGGAAAGGCCGGCCAGCAGAGGGTCCAGTCCGGTCACGAACAGATTGGCATTGAATCCCGCGGACACGCCCGCGAAAACGGCGGCCAGCCCGGCCAGCGGGGACCGGCCGACCGCCTTGTACAGCGCCGCCGCCAGCGGCGGCAGTATGACGTAGCCGGCGTCAAGCGTCATGGACGACATGATGCCGATAAACACCATGGCCGGGGTCAGCAACTTGCCCGGGACGGCCAGCATGAACGCCTTGAGCAGGGCGCCGATCATACCCGTCCGCTCCGCCACGCCGATACCCAGCATCCCGACCAGCACGACGCCGAGCGGCGGGAATCGCATGAAGTTCTCCACCATGTTGCCCACGACCCAGAAGAGGCCGTCCCGGGTGAGCAGGCTCGTGGACTTGAAAGTCTTCCCGTTCTCGCGCCACTCCACGCCGGTCGAACCATCTTCCCGGACAACCTGTTCCGGCAGGCGCTGGACCACGGTCCACTCGCCGCGGGCCGCGATATCGGAGAGGACCACGATGAACAGCGCGCCGATCAGAAAGAGCGTCGCAGGATCCGGCAGGCGGTTCCCGACTCGCTCGATGATATCGAGGAATCCGCCGGAACCCGTGGCGCCCGTATAGGGAGGTTGATGCTGGTTATCGGTATTCATGGACTATCACCAATTCTATGGACCTTTTCGTGGTATCTTCAGGCGCGAGGCGCCACAGGCGTGGAGAACCGGTCCTTCCTGCTCATTTCGTAGGTCTCGTCCGCAAAAGGTCGTTCAGGGCGTTCTCCAGGCCGGGATGCCGGAATTCGAAATCCGCTTTCTGCAGGCGTTCGGGTATGACTCGCGCGCTCGCAAGAAGCAGGTCTCTTCCCATTTGGCCGAACAACAGACGGACAACGAAGGCGGGTATCGAAAAGAGGGTCGGACGATGCAGCACCCGACCCAGAATCCGGGTAAACTCCGCGTTGGTGACGGGTTGGGGGGAAACCGCGTTGACGGGACCGGACAGGTCCCCGGATTCCAGGGCAAAATGTATGATGGAAATCAGGTCGTCCCGGGTAATCCAGCTCATGTACTGTCGCCCGTCCCCGACCTTTCCGCCAAGCGCCAGCCGGAAGGGCGTGTGCATGGCGGCCAGTGCGCCTCCCTCTGGAGTCAGCACCATGCCGATGCGCAGGTTTACGACCCGGACCCCGGCGTCGCGGACCGGTTCCGTCGCCGCTTCCCACTGCCTGCATACCTCGGGCAGATAACCGTCCCCCGACGGGGACTCCTCCCCAAGCGGCTCTTCGCCGCGGTTGCCGTAGCATCCGGTTGCCGACGCGGCTACCAGGACCGAAGGGGGCGACGTCATCCCGGCGAGAAACGCACAGAGTTTACGGGTGGTGTCGACGCGGCTGTCCCGTATCCGGTCCTTCTTGGCCCTGGTCCACCGGCCCAGGATCGACTCACCCGCAAGATGGACGACGGCGTCAATGCCGCCTGATTCGTCCCAGTGAAAAATGCCTTCCGAGGTGGACCAGAAGGCCGCGTTCTCGCCGACCAGGTCCCTGGATCTGACCAGGCGAATGACGCGATGGCTCTGCTCCTCGAGTGATGGAATCAGCCGGCGGCCGATCAAACCCGATCCACCGGTAATCAGTATGGTCATAGTGTGGCGAAAGTTAAAACCGCGACCGTGCGGTGTCAAGGTCGGGAAGACCGCGCAACCTCCCAGCCCGGCTATTGTGGTTTGACTCGTTCAGAGGTTTCCCGTAGTATCCAGAAAGAGCGGTACCGAATTAGATCCCAAGCCCGGTAACGTCACGACCGGATACAACTTGATTTGACGGGAAACAGAGACTGGAGAACCGAATTCCCATGCATGTCTACCGGTTGCGGCGTACGCAGATTCTGCCCGTATCCCTGGATACCGCCTGGGATTTCCTGTGTCGTCCGGAACATCTGCGCGACCTGACTCCGCCGGGTGTCGGCCTGACCGTGACTTCCGATCTTCCGGACCGGATGTACCCCGGGCTCATCATCACGTACCGGCTCGGGCTCTACTCGATGTTCTACTTTAACTGGGTTACGGAAATTACTCAGGCAGAACCACTTAGGTATTTCATTGATGAACAGCGATCAGGCCCTTACAAGTTCTGGCATCACGAACACCGGCTGCGGTCCACGGAGCACGGCGTGGAAATGACCGACCTTATCCATTATGCCTTGCCATTTGGATTTCTGGGCCGTATGGTACATGCAGCGATCGTTAAAAACCAACTGAACGCAATTTTCGACTACCGTCGTGAAGTGCTGTCCGAGAAATTCGGTGGTCCCGTTCGCTGAGTTCCCTGGTCCCTGACCTCAACCACGACAGGTACTCCCCGATCTTCCCCTGAACCATGACCGACCTTATCATCGTCCTGCTGCTGGTCGCGTTCAACGGCTTTTTCGTGGCCGCGGAATTCGCCCTGGTGAAGATACGCCTGTCTGAAATCGAGGTGCTGGCGAAGGACGGCAGCCGAACGGCGCAGATCGTTCGTAACATCCTGCACAGCCTTGACACTTACCTCTCTTCGTGTCAACTGGGGGTAACACTCGGAAGCCTTGGGCTCGGCTGGTTCAGCGAACGGACCGTGGCCACGCTGCTCGAACCACTCGTACTTTCCCTGGGTTTCTCCGCAGAGTCCTCCCACCTCATTGCGATTCCGATCGCCTTCGTAATCATGACCTTCCTGCTGATCACGGCGGGGGAGCTTGTCCCAAAATTCGTCGCACTGCAGAAGTACCGGCAGGTGGCCCTGGCCATCGGGATTCCGCTCGTCGTCTTCTACAAGGTGTTCCGGCCATTCATCTGGTTGCTGAACGTCAGTGCCAACCTCATGCTGAGGTGCCTGGGTATACGCATCTCGAACGAGCAAGGTGGATCCATCACCGAGCCCGAATTACGAATGACCCTGGTTACCATGGTGGCTGGAGGCCAGGTCAGCCGGCGGGAACGGCGGATCATGGAAAACGTGCTCGATCTGGAAGAGAAAGTCGCACGCCGGTACATGCTTCCCCGTAACCAGATCGTCTACCTGAACCAGAACGATGAAAAGGAAACGAAGCTACGTGTCGTGGCCGAGTCGGGACATACACGCTTCCCGCTGTGCAACGAGGACCTGGACCAGATCGTCGGGATCATACACGTCAAGGACTTGTTTCGAAACCTGTTCGACGAACAGGGTGTCTCCAGCCTGGAAGAGATCGCACGGGATCCGCTGTTCCTCCCCGAGACCATCAGGCTGGACGCGCTGCTCCTGGAGTTCCAGCGCCGCAACACCATGCTTGCCGTCCTGGTGGACGAGTTCGGTACGGTTTCCGGGATGATCACGCTGGAGAACGTCCTGGAGGAACTGGTAGGCCCCATTCAGGACGAGTTCGACAGTGAAGCGCCGCTCATCGTGCGGACGGGACCCCACCGCTTCGAGGTCGAGGCCAGTTGCCCAATCGACCAGGTCATCCGTGCCTGCGGACTGGAACTACCCGATGAACTGACCTCGGATACCATGGGCGGGGTCATGATCGAACTGCTGGGGCACATCCCCAGACAAGGGGAACAGGTCCGTGCCGGCGCGCACCTGATGACGGCCCTGCGCGTGGAACCGACCCGCGTCCAGCGGCTCAGGATCGATCGGATGGCCGGTTCGGAAGAAAACGAAGCTGGAGACAGCTAAAGGGAAAATGCTACGCCGTCCCACGTACCGAGAGGGGATTGCGCTTCGGAGCTGCCGTGCTACTCAACCTGGCCTAAGCGATCCGGGGCGGAAGCCACGTCCAGTTTACTTCGCGTCTCGGCGGGCAGATTCCAGCCCACCCCACCGCATACCTCCTCCACGTGCTCCGGCAGATCCGGCCCCGTCATGGCAGCCGTCACCTCGGAATGATCCAGGATCCACGCGAAAGCGACCTGCGCGGGGGTTCTGCCAAGCTCTGTCGCGACGTCGATCAGCGTGGCGATGAGCTGATCGACGCCCGGGGTCATGACCTTTCTGAACCGTTCGATATCCTTCGCCCAGATTGATCCCGCGGGAGGGTTCTCACCCCGCCGGCACCGGCCCGAAAGCAGACCGACGGCAATGGGACTGTACGTCATCATCCCCAGTCCGTGCTGGCGGCACCGGTCGAGGATCTCGGTCTCCACGCCGGATCGATGAATCAGGTTGTAGTGGTTCTGCAGGCAGACCGGCGTCGCAAAGCCGTGCTTGTCGGCCACCCACAGCGCCTCGACGACCTGCGCCGCCGTGTAGTTGCACATGCCGATATACCGGGCCTTGCCCTGCCTTACCACGTCGTTCATGGCGTCCAGCGTTTCATCCAGGGGCGTATCCGGATCGAAGTGGTGCAGGAGATAGAGATCGATATGATCCAGTCCGAGGCGTTTCAGTGAGCGGTCGATCTCCCGCATGATATGATAACGGGAGGTACCCTTATCGTTTGGCCCCGGCCCGATTTCGCTCCAGACCTTGCTGGTGATCACCAGGTTGTCCCGTTTGTCCTTCATGCCGGCCAGGGCCTTGCCGAGCACCTCCTCGCACCTGCCCCCGAAGTAGAAGTTGGCACAGTCGATGAAGTTGATTCCAAGATCCACCGCCGTTTCGATCGTGCGGATGCAGGTCTTCTCGTCCGTCTCGCCGGCCCAGAAACCTCGGAAAGCCGTGCCAAGGCAGATGGGAGACACGCGCACGCCGCAACGTCCAAGTTGGCGGTATTCCATATAAACTCCGGAGAATCTGTTCCTTACGTACCCGCAGGTGTCCCGTGCCGGAACAGGCGCGCATTCAGGATTTCCACGAACATCGAAAACGCGATGGCGACAAGCAGGTACTCATTTTCGAAATCCAACCCGGACAAATCCAGGACAAACTTCAGGCCGATCAGGGCCAGTGCGCCGATTGCCAGCGTCTTGATTCGACTTCCGCGCAACCGCATGTTCACGAACTCCACGATTACACTGAAGGCGATCGCGGTGTACAGATAGGCCTTCTCGACGTGGATGTCCACGCCTTCCAGCATGAGCGCTATTCCGATCAGTACCAGGAAGCTCAGCGCCAGCAGTTTGACACTCGGATAGGCGTCCACGAATTCGCCGATCGTCCGGGCAGCCAGCATCATGACCAGGATGGCGATCACGATCGCGAGCACCATGACGGGCAAGTAGTCCGCCGCCATGCCGACGGCCACGATGACGGAATCCAGCGAGAAAATGATGTCCATCAGTGCGATCTGGATCAGGATACCGGCATAGGAACTCGCGCGGAACGTATGTTCCGGCTCCGCGTGTACATGAAACATATGGCGGATTTCATGCACCGCTTTGACGAGCAGGAACAGGCCGCCGACCAGCATGATGATGTCGCGGCCCGATATCTCCTCGTTAAACATCGTAAACAGCGGGTGGGTAAGACGGACGATCCAGGTGAGGGTAAACAGGAGGCAGAGCCGCGTGATCATGGCCAGCGCAAGGCCATAGATCCGGGCCCGTTGCCTCCGGTGGGCTTCCAGGCGGCCGACCAGGATCGTGATGACGACGATGTTATCGATGCCGAGTACGATCTCGACACTCGCGAGGGTCGCAAGGAGGATCCAGGCCTCGGGCTCGTAAATCCAGGACATCATGCTTGGCAGGCCGCCTTGATCATGCGTAACGGGTGATTCGGACAAAAGCTACTTAATATAGCGGAACGGCATTAAATTAAAAGCACAAACTTGGTTGGCTCAACAGGTGGTGCATTCCTGCAATTTTCTTGACAGAAACCGACCCGCCGGCGTTTATGACATAGTTTGATTCCCTCATCCGGTATAACATCGTACAAGAGCCATCCGGCCATGAAAGAAAGCGGATCAGTAGCCGCATCTCCAATCAGTCTCATCGACTGCGACCTGCACCACGGTGTCGTGGAAATCGGAGACCTCTTCCCTTATCTCCCCGGTCATTACGTGGAATACGTGAAGGACTTCGGGTCCATGATGCCCGGCCTTGTTTATACCAATCTTCCGAAGGGCGGCTGCCGGGCCGAACTCTGGGAACACACCGAAACCCATCCCAGCAGCAACATCGAACTGGCCCGCAAGCACCATCTCGATGAATACGGCATCGATGTCGCCCTGTTGACCGGGGTAACAGTGTACGGAGCGGCGGTGCACCCGGACGCCGACTTCGGCGCCGCCATGTGCCGGGCCTTCAACGACTGGACCCTGGAGACCTGGATCAAGGCGGACGGGCGGTTCCGGGCGTCGGCAGCGATCGCGCCGTCCGACCCGAAGCAGGCGGCCGCGGAGATCCGGCGGATCGGAGACAGGCCCGAGGTGCTCCAGGTCATCATGCCCGCCGGGGGGGCGCATGCCCTTCGGGAACCGGTTCTACGACCCGATCTACGAAGCGGCGCAGGAGTGTCGGCTTCCCATGTGCGTGCACTTCGGCGTGGAGGGCGCCGGTTTTGCCAATGCGCCTACGGCCGCGGGGTACCCGTCCTACTATCTGGAAATGCGCATGGCCCGGCCCCAGATCGCCATGGCGCACGTCTCGAGCCTGATCTGCGAAGGCACGTTCGAGAAATTCCCCGGTCTGAAGTTCCTCTTCATCGAGCACGATACCTTCTGGGTACCGGGGCTGATGTGGCACATGGACACCGACTGGAAGGCGGTCCGCGACTACACGCCCTGGGTCAAGCGGCTACCCAGCGAGTATATACGGGACCACGTCAGGTTCGGATGCCAGCCCATGGAACAGCCGCCGACCCGTCAGGACCTGAGGACCTTCCTCGACTGGCTGCACGCGGACGAAATTCTCGTGTACGCGAGCGACTATCCCCACTGGGACTGGGAATCGCCGGACTCGGTGCTTCCCGGCGTGGATGCGGGGTTGAAGCGCAGGGTGTTCGTGGATACGGCGCGGGAACTGTACAGCCTGGACGACCAGGGAAACCCCACCAGATGAGCGAGCGATACGAAGTCGCCGCCGTGGATGAACTGCCTCCCGGCGAGCGGCGAATCGTCCCCGCGGGCGGACGCGGCGGGATCGGCGTGTTCAACATAGGCGGCCGATACTACGCCCTGCGGAACCGTTGTCCGCACAAGGGCGGGCCGATCTGCCTCGGTCGCCTGAGGCCCCATGTAACGGCGGATGAAGTATATACGGTCGATCACCACGAGAAGCAGGTCCTGAAGTGCGCCTGGCACCAGTGGGAATTCGACCTCGCGACCGGCCAGGCGCTCTACGATCCCCGCATGCGGGTCAAGACCTACCGGGTGGAGATCGAAGCGGGCAAGGTGATCCTGTACCTGGAGTGACCGGAATCACTGGTCGGGAAAGAAGGAGACTTGCCGTGAAAATCCGGTTCTCCATTGCGCTCCTCTCCGCGTTTTGCATTGCCTGCACGGCCGCATTGGCCTGGCCGGACACGGAGTCGCCCGCTTCCTACACCAATTCCATCGGCATTCCGCTTCCTCCCGACGCGGCCCCGCCCGAGTACCAGGTCTTCACCAGTTTCAAGGCCGAAAACCGCTACCTGGATATGGCCACCTCCCACTACCAGGTGATCGGCCACGATTACGCGCTGGTCAACGAACCCCTGGTACGCATGGACCGGGATTACAACCTGCTGCCGGCCGCCGCGAGCCGGTGGGAGGCGTCCGACGACGGGCTCACCTGGACGTTTCACCTGCAACCCGACCTCATCTTCGCCGACGGACATCCCCTTACGGCTTACGACTTCGAGGACACCTTCAAGCGGTGGGCGGACCCTGCCACGGGATTCGACCTCGAATGGTTCTACCAGTCGATCAGGAACTGGGGCGAGGTCGTTGCAGCCCAACTACCCATCGATTCGCTGGGGGTAAGGGCGCTCGACGACCACGCCATCGCTTTCTCGACCGAGCAACCCACGCCCTACCTGCCCCTGATCCTGACCTTCAGCTGGGTGACGCCCACGCACCTTTTCGAGAAACACGGTCCGGGCTGGTCGACACGGCCGGAAACGCTGCTGGGCAGCGGCCCGTTCAGGCTGTTGGAATGGTCGAAGCTGGACCGGATTGTGCTGGTGCCGAATCCCCACTACCGGGGACCCCACAAACCATATCTCGAAAAAGTGGTCTCGAAGCTCTTCAACGCCGCGGTACCTCCGCCGATGTTGTCGTCTTACGAGGCGGGCGCGGTGGACCTGGCCTCCCTGACGAACCAGGCGGAAATCAACCGCGTTAAGCACGATGCAGGGCTCAGGGACCAGCTCGTCACCTATTCGGCCTTCGGGACCACCTACCTGATGATGGACACCTTCAAGCCGCCTTTCGACGATCTCCGGGTGCGGCAGGCATTCAGCCACGCCATCGATACCGAAGCGCTGGTCGAGTCCGCCCTCCAGGGCGTCGCCGTTCCCGCGGTGTCCATGTTGCCCGCCGGGTTTCCCGCGGCCAATCCCGGGGAACTTGCGCCTGTTCAGCGATACGATCCGGGCCTGGCGCGCCGGCTGCTCGCGGAAGCCGGCTATCCGGACGGAAGAGGGTTTCCGCAGACGGTGATGTGGATCAGGGGAGCCAATCTACAGGGGGGACAAGCGCCCCAGGCGGTACAGGCCATGCTGAAGCGCAATCTGAACCTGGATATCGGCGTGCAGAACACCGAGGCCAAACTGTTCATGGAAACCATGTACCAGGGAAACATCGCCTTCGCCATGATCCCCTACGGGTACGACTACATGGATCCCAGCAATCTGCTCGGTATCTGGCTTTCGACGGGCCGCCATGCCTGGTTCAACCAGCGCTTCGAATCCGTCATGGCGGAGGCCAATCACCTGATCGGCGACCCGGAAAGACGTTTAGCGCTCTACGAGGAGGCCGAACGCATCGTGGTCGAGGACGTGGCCGGCGTGTTCCTGTGGCACAGTCAGCACAACGAACTCTGGAAGCCTTACCTGCGCACCGAAGCCCTCGAGCGGAACGAGCGGGGTGGTTACGCGATTCGTGTCGACAAGCATCTCAACCTGTCGACGACGCTTTACGTCACGGAGGAGGTCGTGAGGGACGGGGCCGCCGAGGACCGGGACGAGGGATTCTGGGACTGGCTCTTCAGATCCGGCCGTTGAAGATCTACGAGCGCTTGAAAACCTCCCCGGCCGCGGCTACACCCACACCTTCTTCCACCTCCCATCCCATCTTGTTCAGAGTCTGTTCCACCGCTGATATCGTACGCAGCACATGCCCGGGCACGGCCATGAAGCCCATGGTGCCGATCCGGGCAAGGCTGCTGAGCGCGATGCCGTGCTCTTCGAAGAGGATCCGATTCAACTCGGCCGCGTCGAGGTGGTCCGGCAGGGCAATGCGGGTCGCCACGGGTGCGGCCGACTCCTCGGTCGCGGCTACGATACCGAGACCCAGGGCGCCTAACGCCGCGTGCACCGCCCTGGACGCGACGTACTGGCGGCGGTAGACCTTTTCCGGGCCCTCGTCCATAATGGCCTTCAGCGAGGCGTGCAGCCCCACGACCAGGGTGTAGGACGCATGAGGGCCGTGGACGGGCCAGTCCCGCGGATGGGGTTTTTGCGCGCGTGGAACGCTTCCCTTTTCGAGGGTGTCGTACCCCATCGCGGCGCCTCCTTCCATGCCGTAGCGCCGCCAGGAGTGGAGATCAAGGCACATGGCGCGCGGTGCGCGGCGCAGGTTTTCGATCTTGTCCCAGGCCTTTTCGCTGGCCACCACGATCGCCAGGCCCTGGGGCGCGTTCAGGCACTTCTGGGTCGTGGTGACGAGCAAGTCGATGCCCCAATCGTCGACGCGCACCTCGACCCCTCCGAAGGACGACACGCAGTCCACCATGTAGATCACGTGGGGAAACTCGTCCTTCAGCATGCGCCCGATGGCCTCGATGGGATTCAGCGTGCCTGTCGTGGTCTCGCAGTGGACCAGCGCGACCTGCCTGATTGCCGGATCGCCGAGCAGGTGCCCGCGGATCGTCTCCGGGTCGACCGGCTGTCCTTCCTCGAGGGCGATCTCGGTCGTATCACCGCCCGCGAACCTGGCGAGCTCGGTCAGCAGCCGGCCGAAGACGCCGGTCTGGACCGTCAGCACGTGATCACCGGACTCCACGGTGCCGAGCATGGCCGCTTCCAGGCCGTACACGGCGGATCCCGGTATGAGCATGGGGCCGTTCCCGGTATGCATCAACTCCTTGAGCATGAGGC
>JAPOYX010000138.1:0-3250 GCA_026706345.1 Gemmatimonadota bacterium
GACATCGAGGGGGATTTCGCGACGGTCGTCCTGGAGATGCCCGATGGGACGACCGCCCCGAGGACTTACGAGGTGGCCCGGGAACTGGAGGCCGCAGGTATCCGGGTCATGGAACGGCTTTCACGTGGCCGGCCCGAGGATGCGCCGCCGCTGCTGAGCGGCGTAACGGTTACCGTCGGTTTGGGATCGAGACTCGAGGGCGGGCTCAATCCGGCCCCCACCCTCAATCCTCAGGCCAACGTCGCTACCATCGAGTTCAAACTCCTGAGTGCGCAGCAAAGGCAGATCTCATCCGGAGAGGTCGTGCAGGCATGGCGAGAAGAGGTGGGGGTGCTTCCCTACGTGCGCGGCGTCACCTTCAGCGGCGCGGTGTTTGACCTGGGCAACCCGGTCGAGGCCGTACTGTCGCATCCGGATCCGGAGCTCCTTGCCCGGATTGGGAATGCTGTGGTCGACGGTCTCCGAGAAGTGGCAGGCGTCCACGACATCCGGTCGGATCACACCCCGGGCATTCCGGAAATGCAGCTTGAACTACGGCCGGAAGCGCGTACCCTGGGTCTTACGCTGGAAGCGTTGGCCGGACAGACGCGCGCGGCGTTTTTCGGCGCGGATGCCGTCCGGGTCCAGCGCGGCCGGGAAGAGGTCCGCGTCTACGTGCGTCTGCCCGCCGATGAGCGGAGTTCCATCACCGATATCGAAAGGTACCTGGTCCGCACGCCGGGCGGGGCCGAGGTCCCGGTCGTCAGCGTGGCCTCGCTGAACCCGGGCGTTTCGCCGCCGGCCATTCGGCGGAAGGATGGCCAGCGTGTCGTCACGGTCTCAGCGGACGTGGACGCCGCGGTGATCTCCGGCGACCAGGCCAACAGCATCCTGGAGGATTCGATCCTTTCGGCATTGACCGCCGGGTACCCGGACCTGACCTACACGTTCGGAGGTGAACAACAACAGCAGCTCGATTCCCTGGATGCGCTTTATCGCGGGTTTGCGATCGCACTGATCATGATTTTCGCACTGCTCGCCATCCCGCTCCGATCCTATACCAAGCCGTTCATCATCATGGCGGTGATCCCGTTCGGATTCATCGGAGTGATCCTGGGCCACTGGGTCCTCGGCGTAGCCCTGAGCGCGGTGTCCTTTTTGGGTATCTTCGGCCTGAGCGGCGTGGTCGTGAACGATTCCCTGGTCATGATTGATTTCATCGATCAGAAACGCCGGGAAGGCGCCCCGGTACGGACGGCGATCATCAAGGGCGCAAAGGGTCGTTTTCGGCCGATTATGCTTACTTCGCTGACTACGTTTCTCGGCTTCACACCCCTGATTCTGGAACGTGCTATACAGGCGCAGTTCCTGGTTCCCTTTGCCGCATCGCTCGGTTGCGGCATTATCTTCGTCACGGCCATACTCATGATGGTCGTTCCCGCGCTTTCCACCATTCATCTGCGTCTGATGAAGGGAGGGCAGATCTAATGGCTGATACCACAAAGGGCGTGAAACCCCAACCGCTTACTTTGACCCAGGAACTCATCCTGATGCTCCTCAACGAGGAGACCGGCTACTTCCACCAGGTGCCCGGCTGGGATTTGCACTGCGCCGTGGTCGGTGCCGTGCTTGCGGAGCTCTCACTCAGATCTCGCATTGACACGGACGTGGAGTCCCTGTTCCTCCTCGACCAGACACCAACAGGCAATTCCACCATCGATTTCATACTGGAGGAAATCGCGAGTGAGCCTAATCAGCAGAATACGCAGTACTGGATCGAGCGGCTGGCTCCCCGTGCGGAGACGATCATTGATTCGGTCCTGGATCGCCTGGTGGAAATGAAGATACTGGAACACCACGACGGCGAGTTCTGGACGCTGGCCCGCACCGACTGGAAGATGGAGTTGTACAGCGACACCGAGACAGGTACGGCAAGTCAGTTCGTCAGAACGCGGATCA
This sequence comes from Gemmatimonadota bacterium, assembly GCA_026706345.1. Taxonomy (NCBI): domain Bacteria; kingdom Pseudomonadati; phylum Gemmatimonadota; species Gemmatimonadota bacterium. The sequence goes on from JAPOYX010000138.1 coordinate 1,939, forward strand.
GCCGGGCGATCTTCATGAACGAGATCCCCGACCCGAGAGACGTTATCATCATCTGCCTCGTCAATACCTGCGACGTATTTCGATTCATGTTCCAACTCGACGAAGAGGCGGAGCAGCGCATCGCGTTCATCTGCAAAATGGACGTGATCGGCCGGTCTATCGCAGAAGCCGTCTCGCACAAACTAGCCAGCCCGACGCTTCGCCGTGCCCTTTTTACCAAGAAGATTCCGACGGTTTCGCTACGCAAGCTGCTGCTGAACCCCCATGTTCGAGACGGCAACCTCAACGCGCTTTTTGCGAACCTTGCGCAGGAGTACGGTCCGGTGTTCAAGATCCGTCCTCCACTCGCCAAGCCCATGATCTTTCTGGCCGGACTCGAAGCAAACCGCTGGGTACATAAGCACGGGCGCATGTACCTGAGAGCCAAGGACTACTTCAGCGACTTCGAGAAGGTCTACGGTGCGTCCGGCCTCTTGCCTTCCCTGGACGGCGCCGATCACTTCCGGCTTCGCAAGTCCCTGTCGCCAGCGTATTCCCGCGGGAGACTGGGAGGGCAACTGGACCAGCTCTACCGTCATGCGCGGAGTTACATGGCAAGCTGGAATGTTGGAGACACCTATTCTGCTACGTCCATGTGCCGGCGGATGATAAACGCACAACTCTCGCCACTGTTCATCGGTGTCGACTCTCAGGACGTAATGGACGATCTGATGAAGTTCAAGGAACGGGCGCTCAGCGTGCATGTCGCCCGGATTCTGCCAAAATTCACACTGAACACCCCGGGCATGAAACGCAAGGCGAAAGCCCTCGATACGCTGATGGAACGAATCGAGGGGGTCCATACCCCCGCCCAACGGGCCGATAGCCCGCGGGACCTCGTGGACGAGTACCTCAGCCTGCACGCGAGCGACCCGCAGTTTCTTCCGGAGTCCAATTTGCGGTTTTCTTTCTCCGCGGCATTGATTGCCAGCGTGTACCTTGGCGATATGTTCAGCCTGGTAGTATACGCCATGGTCTCGCAGCCCGCGCTCTACGAGAGCATCCGAAGTGAAGCCGATGCCCTGTTCGGGAGCGGAGATCCGGATGCCGAGGACTTCACCCCATCCGAGATTGACGTCACGCACCGCTTCCTCATGGAGTGTATGCGCATGTACCCGATCGTTCCCATGTCCATTCGAAACGTAATGAACACATGTGCGTTTGAGGGTTACGAACTGCCTCTGGGGGAACGCATCCACATCGCGCCGACCGCCGCGCATTACATGAGCGATATCTTTCCCGATCCGTACACTTTCGACATCAGCCGCTATCT
>JAPOYX010000138.1:3280-7504 GCA_026706345.1 Gemmatimonadota bacterium
CCGTACGGGCTGGGCACGCACATGTGCCTCGGCACCCGATGGATGGAACTGCAACTGGCCGTCAACCTGCTGATGCTGGCGCACCACTTCAAGATTGAAATGTCGCCCGCAAACTTCAAGCTGCGGTTCAATCCGTTTCCGTCTTTGAAACCAAGCAAGAAGCTGAAGTTCGTCATCTCCGAGCAGAGACGCGAGCTACGCGTCTGATGCCGAGGAGATGTAATTCCAGGGGAGATGCCACAGCATTGGAATTGGGTAAACTATCCAAAGAACTGCGGGAGGCGTACGAGGGAACGGGCGTCAAGGGGCGTGTCCGGCACTTCGATGGCTGGATCGCGCGGGCGGCTCCGGGAGCCGATGGCGCGAGCGGGTACGACCACGCGGCAACGGTGAAAGAGTACTATGACCTTTGCAGCGGGTTTATGGTGTGGGGTTGGAACGAATCCCTGCATTTCGTGCCGCTCACACCTGGTGAGAGTCTGGAGGAATCCATAGTCCGGCATCAGCGGTTGATGATCTCGAAACTGGAACTGCAACAGGGCATGACGGTGGTAGACGTTGGTTGTGGTATCGGTGGCCCAATGCGCCGCGTCGTCCGTGAGGCCGGTGTCAGAGTTGTAGGAATCAACATCAGTGAAATCCAGCTGGGGAAGGCAAAGAAGTTGAACGCCGAGGCGGGAATCGGCCACATGGTCGATTACGAGGCGTGCAGTTTTATGGATATGGGTGTCTTCGAAGATGAGACGTTCGACCGGGGCTATGCCATCGAGTCAACGTGCCATGCGCCAGACAAGGAACGTGCGTTCGCAGAGATATTCCGCGTACTCAAACCAGGAGCACTGTTCTGGGGTCAGGAAATGTGCCTGACCGAAAAGTTCGATCCAACAGACGCCCGACACCGGGCCATTGAGCAGGAACTCAAGCGTGGCATCGCGCTGAACGACATCGCGACGTTCGGGGAAGTTAATCGCGCGCTTGAAGCGGCGGGATTCCACGTCATCGAAGGGATGGACCGAAACGTCCGGAAAGGACCATCCACGCCCTGGTATCGTTCAATGGAGAGTCGTCGCGGCACGTTGGGGAACACGCTGCGCAGGCTTCCATGGGGCCGTAAAGCCATCATCGCGGGATCGAAGATGGCCGAAGTGCTGCGCCTGCTTCCCAAGGGATCCACGGAAGTCATCCGACTCCTTGATCGAACCGCAGACGCTTATGTCTCGGGTGGCAAGACGGGGATCTTCACGCCGCTGTACTGTTTCCTGGCCCGCAAACCTTTTAGACCCGATTGACCCCGATCCACATCGTAGGCCATTGGTGCGAATTGCCCGTCCGTTGAATCGAACCAGGATGTTTAGATGACCCTTACCCAATTGGTCCAGTTCGCGGCAGTTTGGGGACTCGCGCTCTTAACCCGATCGGTCCGCATCGCGGCGGTTGGGGAACGCGTGATCCTGGCGGTCGGCCTTGCCGTCGTGGCCGGCGTGACCGGTTTGAGCTTCGTGACCGGTGCGAATGCACAATCAGTAGCGAACGCCCAAACGATCGATGACGCCAGGACCGCATTCGAGGAAGGCCGTTTTCGGGAGGCGGCTGATCTCGCGGAAGCCATCGGGACCTCTGGGGGCTACGCCCTGGCGGCGCAGTCGCTCGCGGTGTACGGCCATCATGTTGCGGACAGGGATAACCGGAACGAATTCCTGGAACGCGCGATGAAACTCGGAGAGGAAGCGGTGCGCGCCGATTCGACCAATCCCGAAGCGTATTACCAGTCCGCCCACGCCGTTGGCCGGTATGCACAGAACGTCGGTATACTGACGGCCCTTCGCCGCGGCCTGGCGGGCCGGGTCCGCGGGCTGCTCGAGACCGCGCTCGATATCCACCCCGACTTCGCCGAGGTACACATGGCCTTCGGGGGCTGGCATGCCGACATCGCCGCTGCCGGGCGCGTTGCCCGGTTCCTGTACAAGGGAAACCGGGAGAATGCGGTCATGCATTACGAAAGGGCCCTGGAACTCGCCCCGGACTCGAAGGCCATACTGTTTGAATACGCGCTCAGGCTTCCTGAACTCGATCGTGAGGGCGGTCGGGAGCGGGCCGTGGAGATGCTGTCGAAGGCGGCCGGGCTACCGGCGCGGGACGCCTACGAGGAGTTCATCCAGCAGGATATTCTGGAGGCCCTGGCGGAGTCGGAGGGCGGCGGGTAGCTCATCGGGCAGCGGATGTCGCGCCTTCTCAAGCTGTCGACTTTTCCGGATAGAACTGCCTGCAGTACCGCCGGTACCTGCCGATGGGGCCGTCGGCCTCGCACAGCCTGGGGGCGTGCGATACCGCTTCCGTTCCCAGATCACCACGTCCTACAGGACATCCTGCTTTTGCTGCGAAAGCAGGATATGATTCATCAGTCTGTTGCGAAACTTCATCGGCAGGAACCCCAGTCCGGTGATGAACCGCCGGGGTTTGCGGATTTCCTGCAGTTGGCTGGCCAGTACGAGGTCGATAAAGGTGCCGTCGACAGGGGTCGGAAGGACCCAGAGTCTTGCGTGCATGTCGATGGTCTTCTCATGGATTTCGACAAAGGAGTAACCCAGTCTGTGGATGTGCGTGACGGCTGAAACCTCGTAGACAAGGTGCTTGACTCCCAGGATCCGGCGAATGCGCCTGAAGTCGAAGCAACTCCTCAGATAGGCGCCTTCCACCGTAATCGAACCGACCGGGTTCACATTGTCGTAGCCGTGTACATAGCGCAGGTGCCCGAAGTCCACCGAGTTCTCCGCGGTTTCCTGGGGATGGCTGCGAAACCGGAGGGGCCTGAATCCAACTTCGCCCCATTCCGCGCCGGTGGGCGGATCGTCCGGCAGGTGCCAGTGGGAAGGCCTGGCGTCCAGCCCGTACCAGGCGAAGACCAGGCCGAGGATCTCCCGGGTTTCATACACCGTGAGTTTAGCGGCTTTCGGCGCCGGGGCGTTGGGCGTCGCAACGCAATGGCCGGTCGTATCGAACTCGAACCCGTGGAACGGGCAGACCAGGCGCCCGTCGCATACCTTGCCGCCGACTTTCGGCCCCAGGTCGGAACCCAGGTGCGGGCAAACAGCGTCGGCCACGCAGACGCGGCCCTCCTCGTCGCACCAGGCGACGATATCCTTCCCCATCCACATCTTCTCGATCAGGTTTTCCGCTGGAGTGTTTCGCGGGTCGTTACCAGATACCAGCCTTCAGGGAAGGGCGGAAGTGCCGTGAGAGCGGCTGGGACGGGCCGGTCCGCGGTGGTGTTTGCCGCAGGACCGGCGGTCTGTTCTGTGGTGTTTTCGTTCATGTTTCAGGTCCTCACAGGCGATGGAGCCGTTCGCAAGAACAGCGAAGGTGCTCAGCCGCTTGCTTTTCGAAAACGCCAGCCGTACAGGATGCTTCCGTAATAATTAAAGATACGCCGGGTCTCGGGATCGCGGAAAGGATAATCCGCCCCGATCTGCCGGGCAGCGGCGAGACCGGTCACGAAGCAGGTCTCCTGGCTGTTCACCAGGGTGTGGGCGCCGCAGTGCCAGGTGTGCCGCCTGCCCTGGATGAAGCGGAACAGTTGGACGAGCCATGCGACGTGGCGCACGTCGTGCACGATATGCTGGAACCAGCACTTCTTGACGATCTTTTGCTCATCGATCGGACTGACGGGGTTGTAGGTCACCAGGCAGGGCCTGTCGGACCGGCTGGCCCATGGCTGCTGGTTGTGCATGATGTAGGTGATTTCGTAGTTGTCCGGCCTGGCGCCGTACTGTTCGATATGATTGCTCCGCGTTTCCAGCGGTCTCACTTCGTTCTCCGGAAGGACGGAAGCGTCCGAGTGCACGACCGTGTGGTTGTGGAGTTCGCTCTCGTAGCGTATCGACGACAGCAGGTAGCGCTCCAGGAACGTGGGCCGGTCGAGCATCATCAAGGTCTGGTTTGCATTGCACGCGAAGACCACCTCGTCGAACGTCTCCTCCACGCCGCCGGCGTCCTCGACCACGACGCAGTCTGACCGGCGGTGCACTTTACGCACCGGCCGGTTGAGGTATATCCTGTCCCGGAATCCGGCCGTCAGGTGTTCATAAATCCGGCGCGTGCCCTGGTCCCAGGTCTGCATGGGCGTCGCGCGTTCGATGTCGAAGAACTCCAGGTACCTCGCGAAGAGGGCCGCCGGCATGTCGAACACGTTCGTGGCCATCAGGAAGTTGACGAACATGGGCTTCA
>JAPOYX010000139.1 GCA_026706345.1 Gemmatimonadota bacterium
ATCACCGTCTTGTAGCCTTGGAGCAGGGCCAGGCGGACCTGAGGGAACGCATGGCAAGACTGGAGGGAATCCTGGAAGGCTTGGTCCTGGGTCGTTCAGAAAAGACTGACTGCTAGGCTGGCTCGTCGCTGTCCTTCGACTTGAAGATGCGCAGCAGCCGATTGAGCGGATCGTAAAACTCGCCGACGACCCGTTCCTTCAGGGGAATGATGGCGTTGTCCGTGATGGTGATTTCTTCGGGGCAGACGTGGGTGCAGCACTTGGTGATGTTGCAGTAGCCGATGCCCTGGTCGTCCTTGAGGTCCTTGAGCCGGTCCTCGGTGTCGAGAGGGTGCATTTCCAGGGCGGCGTTGTGCACCATGAGGCGCGGGCCGATGAACTCTTCGTGCAGGTCGTGTTCCCGCAGCACGTGGCAGACGTCCTGGCACAGAAAGCACTCAATGCACTTGCGGAACTCCTGCACCCGCTCGATGTCGTCCTGGTCCATGCGCCAGGTGCCGTCCGCGTCGTCCGGCTCGCGGGGCTTGAAGGGCTTGATCTTCATCTTGGCCTGAAAGTTCCAGGACACGTCCGTCACCAGGTCACGGATAGTAGGGAAAGCCTTCATCGGCTCGATGGTGATGGTTTCTTCCTCGGGCAGATCGCTCATGCGCGTCATGCACATCAGCCTGGGATTGCCGTTGACCTCCGCGGAGCAGGAACCGCACTTGCCGGCCTTGCAGTTCCATCGGACCGCGAGATCCGGCGCCGATTCCGCCTGAATCTGGTGCACCGCGTCCAGTACGACCATGCCTTCGTCGACCTCGGTGGAATAGTCCTCGAAACCGCCGCTCTCGCCATCGCCCCGCCAGATTCGGAAGTTGGCCGTCGCCATTACTTATTCTCCTCGATGATCGCTGCCAGGTCCTCCCGGAGCGGGTTGACCGGAACGCGGTTGATCACCATTTCGCCGTCGTCGTTCTTGTGCTGGGTAATGTTGACTCCGCCGAACGTCTCGTCCTTGTCCTCGTAGTCCTCGCGGAAGTGGGCGCCCCGGCTTTCCTTCCTCTCCAGCGCGGCGCGGGCTACCGCCTCCGATACGATCAGCAGGAACTTCAGATCCAGCGCGGTGTGCCAGCCCGGGTTGTATTCGCGGTTGCCGACGACGGAGACTTTGCCGGCCCTTTGACGCAGATCGTCGATGACCTCGAGGGCCCGCTGCATATCGCCTTCGTTGCGCACGATGCCGACGAGTTCCTGCATCCGTTCCTGCAACTCGTACTGAATCTCGAAGGGGTTCTCGCCGCTTTGCTCGCGGTCGAAGGGCGCCAGGGTCTCTCCAACGGCTGCCTCGACCTGACCGTCGTCGATAGCGCCATCGCCGTTCTCCCGTGCGAACTCCGCGGCGTATAAGCCGGCGCGCTGGCCGAAGACCAGCAGGTCGGAAAGGGAATTGCCGCCTAGCCGGTTGGCGCCGTGCAGGCCCGCCGCGCATTCTCCGGCCGCAAAGAGACCGGGCACGGACGACATCTGCGTGTCGGCGTCCACGAGCACGCCTCCCATCACGTAGTGGGTCGTGGGACCCACTTCCATGGCCTCCTTCGTAATGTCGATATCGGCCAGTTGCTTGAACTGGTGGTACATGCTCGGCAGCTTGCGCTTGATATGCTCTTCGGCGTTGGACAGCTTCTCCCTGATCCACGAAATGTCGAGGTAGACCCCGTCGTGGGGCGATCCACGGCCCTCCCGGATTTCCCGCACGATACACCGGGCCACGTGGTCTCGCGTCAGCAGCTCGGGCGGCCGGCGGGCTTCCTTGTCCCCCTGCGTATAGATCCAGCCCTCTTCAGGGTTATCCGCCGTCGAGTTCTTGTAGAGGTCGGGGATGTCGTCGAACATGAACCGGTTGCCTTCGCTGTTCGTCAGGATCCCGCCTTCGCCGCGGACGCCCTCCGTGACCAGGATGCCCCGCACGCTCGGCGGCCAGACCATGCCCGTCGGGTGGAACTGCACGAATTCCATGTCCAGCAGCGCGGCCCCGGCGTCGTAGGCCAGTCCGTGGCCGTCTCCCGTGTACTCCCAGCTGTTGCTCGTGATCTTGAAGGCCCGGCCGATGCCGCCCGTGGCCAGGACGACCGCCTTCGCGCGAAACACGCGGAAGCGCCCGCGCTCCCGGTCGTATCCGAAGGCGCCGACGACCCGGTCGCCGTCCTTCAAAAGGGCCACGATGGCGTGTTCCATGTACACTTCCATGCCCTGGTGGATCCCGTAATCCTGCAAGGTGCGGATCATCTCGAGACCGGTGCGATCACCCACGTGGGCAAGGCGCGGATACTTGTGACCCCCGAAGTTGCGCTGGAGGATGCGGCCGTCGGCCGTCCGATCGAACAGGGCGCCCCAGGCTTCCAGCTCCCGGACGCGGTCCGGCGCTTCCCGGGCGTGCAACTCGGCCATGCGCCAGTTGCTCAGGTACTGGCCGCCCCGCATCGTGTCGGCGAAGTGGACGCTCCAGCCGTCCCGGTCGTCCACGTTGGCGAGCGCCGCGGCCACACCGCCTTCGGCCATGACCGTGTGGGCCTTGCCCAGCAGGGACTTGCAGACGAGCCCCACAGACACCCCGGCCGCCGACGCCTCGATCGCCGCGCGGAGTCCGGCGCCGCCCGCGCCGATCACCAGCACGTCGTGTTCATGATTCTGGTGTTCCGCCATTAAAGGATTCTCCAATCCGTCCACACGCCCATGGCCACGAGGCGTACGTATATATCCGCGAAGCCTACCCAGACCAGGCTGAGCCAGGCCCAGGTCATGTGTTTTCTGTTCAGGCACGAAACGCAGTTGTAACTCGCATGCCGCACGGGCGCTTTCGAGAGCAGGTCCAGGTTCCCGCCGATCAGGTGGCGGAGGGAGTGGCAGCCGAACTGGTAGCCGCCCAGCAGGATTACGTTCAAGGTCAATACGAGGGTTCCGACACCGATGCCGAATGTGGTTTCACCGGTCGCCGAGTCCGTGAACCACATGGCCTTCCAGGCGTCCTGGACCAGGAAGATCCAGATGATGAACACCAGGTAGAGAAAATACCGGTGCACGTTCTGCATTATGAGTGGAAAGGACTGCTCTCCCCGGTACTTCTTTCTCGGTTCGGAAACGCTGCAGGACGGCGGGTCGGCCCAGAAGGCCTTGTAGTACGCGCCCCGGTAGTAGTAGCAGGTGATCCGGAATCCGGCCGGCGCCCACAGGATCAGAAAGGCGGGCGAAAAGGGGAGCAGGGCCGGCCACCAGTCCGGGCGGGGTCCGAACAGGGCATGGGACGAACTGCCGAAGATCTCGGGCGAATAGAAGGGCGAGAGATAGGGGCCCCAGGCGTAGAACTCGCCCTGAAAAGCAGCCCACGTGGAGTAGACGACGAAGGCGGAGAATACGCCCAATGTCACCAACTGCTGCGCCCACCAGGCGTCTCTACGGCGCGTCTGACCGAAACCGCTGGCCTTCAGCGTAACACCGGTTGTCGACATAGATTATCCTCTTGAAACCAGATAGTGAATCGGCCGGATTTCACAGACAAAACACATTAGCGCAAATTAGATGAAGAGGGGCCGCAAGGCAATAGAAAAAAGACGGCACGCACACCAGGTCTACCAGACCCGGCTCCGGGGTTTCGATCAGGATAAAACCATAGCCGAATCCCACGGAACCGAGATATATTGGAAATTCGAATCAGCGGTGCGACCCGTGAGCGCAGGGTCGCCGGAAACACGCCTTGAACAGGAACCTGCTTCCCTCAATGCCGTTCGAATCTGCCCCTGAAAAACCCTCCATCCGCGCCGCCGGGGGCCTGACGCCCCGCGCGCTGATCATCGGGATCGCGCTGGCCATGTTCATCGCGGTCTGGACGCCTCACACGAATTACGTGATGCACGGGCCCCGGCTCACGCTCAGCCACATCTCGATCGCCGCGCTCATTTCCTTCCTGCTCGTCGTCTTCTGCATACAGATCCCGCTTCGACGGTGGCGGCCCGGCCTGGCGTTCTCGGCGGGCGAGCTGTCCGTGCTCTTCGTCTTCTGCCTGGTCTCGTCGACCATCCCGGGCAAGGCCTTCGTGGATTACTTTCTTGGCATCCTGGCTTCCCCCCACTACTACGCCACGCAGGAAAACCGCTGGGCGGAATCCTTCTTCCCCCACCTCCCGAACTGGCTGGTGGTCAGCGACGATCGGGGAGCGGCACGGGGTTTCTACGAGGGCACGGGCCAGACGCTGCACCTGTGGATCGACTGGATCATTCCCCTTTTATGGTGGATGTGCATGCTGGCGGCGTTGTTCGTGGTCATGGCCTGTATCGCGGTGATCTTCCGCAGACACTGGGTGGAACACGAGCGCCTCGCGTTTCCCGCGGTGCACATCCCCGTGATGCTCATCGCCCAGACGACCCGCGGCGGCCGGCTGCCGGAGTTCTTGCGGGACCGGTACTTCCAGGTGGGTTTCGGCATCACCTTCGCCTTGCTGGCCTGGAACTGCGCCAGCTACTTCGGCGGCATACCGGCCATACCCATCGGGGCCGCTTTCAGGACCAAGATCCAGCTGGCGGCTTCGATTCCCCCCACCGAAGTCCAATTCAACATTTTCATGATGTGCTTCGCATTTTTCGCCGATCTGAAAGTGTTGATGAGCATTTGGATCTTCCATCTGCTGGCGCTTGCGGAAATCAGCCTGCTCAACCAGCTCGGCATTTCGGCAACCGGTGTGGCGGGCGGGGCCGGGTTCATCGTCCAGACCCAGCACTTCGGCGGCTTCTGGGTATTCGTGCTCTGGGGTTTCTGGATCGCGCGCCATCACCTCAAAGCGGTCTGGCTCAAGGCCGTCGGAAGATCGGCGGAGCTTGATGATTCCATGGAACTGGTGTCATTTCGCATGGCGGTGCTTGGACTGGCCGGCGGTCTCTGCTATCTCGCGTTCTGGTTGAACCGCATGGGCATGTCATTCGACGTGACCGCCCTCCTCCTGCTGATCACGCTGGCCCTCTACATCGGCGTGACCCGTATCGTCGCCGAGACCGGACTCGTTTTCCTCGACCTGCCGGTGGATTCGAACGAAATGACGGTGGCGGTCATCGGTTCGAGCAATCTGTCCCCCGCTAATCTGACCGCCCTCGGGCTCACCCACGCCATCTCTCACAATCACCGGGGCATCGGCCTCTCGTCGATGATACACGGCCTGAAGGCCGCCGACGGGTTCATGGGCGTCAAGAAGGGGTTCTTCGCCGCGGTCTGTATCCTGCTGGCGCTGACGTTCGTCGTCACCAACGGGTACACGATCTACGCCGGAACGACCGGGACCGGCGCCCACGATTTCGCTCCCCTGAAAGCCGATCTTTTCTACAACCAGCTGGTCACATGGCTCAACAATCCCTTTACCATGTCCTACGAGGAAATCTACTTTCTGCTGCTGGGGGCCGCGATTATGGGAGGACTCCTCTTCCTGCATTACCATATACCTTCCTGGCCCCTGCATCCCATCGGTTACACCGTGGCTGTTACGGATATCATCAATCTCCAGATCACGTCGGTTTTCATGATCTGGCTGATCAAATCCCTTCTGATGCGGCTGGGCGGGTTCGAGATGTACCGCAAGGTGCAGCCGGCCGTGATCGGCGTTCTCCTGGGATACGCGGCAGGCGTGACCCTCTCCCTGGTCGTCGATGTCATCTGGTTCCCGGGCCAGGGACACAACGTGCACAACTGGTAGGGGCGGAACGGCCATCCCCGCGCGGTCGTGCCGTTCAATCCCCGGTTGGCCGCCCCGGTCGGACGCAGCGCCTGGGACGGTCTAGAAGATCTCCGCGATGTGGGGTGTGTCCGGGAAGTACAGGGTGTCGACGACATAGGCTGCCAGGACCCCGATCACGTAACCGACAAGGATTCCCAGGAACAGGGGCTGGACCTTCCGGTAAAGCCCTACGCCGCCGATGCGGAGGAGGATCACCTGTACGAGCCACGCGACGAACAGGGTGAAGACGAGGCCTCGTATGGGCGCTGAAGCTCCGATGGCGAAACCGATGGGATTGAGCGGCCACCAGTAGAAGAGGTACCTGCCGACCGCCAGCACCAGGCTCACCGCCATGCCCGCCGCGAGAAACAGGACTTCGAGCGAAGTGATCTGCGTGGCGTTCTTCATCCACTTCACCACCAGGTCGAAAAACAGGTTCCCCGTGTTGCGCAGGTTGATGTGCAGGTTGTCCGCGCCTTCCTGGTATCCCGCGTATACGACGTATCCCGTGGAGATCGCCGTGCCCGCGGCGAAGGCGAGGCAAACCAGCAGGAAGAGCCGCCCGCGGTGCGCTCCGAGATAGTCCCGCCACCAGGCGATGTGCGAGAGGCCGACCATGGTGAAGGTCCGCCAGTTTCGGGCAAAGGCGTTGGTCAGTCCGAGACCGGTGAGCGTCGACCCGGACAGGTTGGCCGAACCCACCATGCCCACCGTAAAGGCGTGGGCGTTGATCGGCAGGTCGAGGTTGATCAGGCCGGCCTCGGCGAGGATGCGCGCGATGCCGAAGTAAAACACCAGGAGGAAGAACAGAAAGAGCAGGGCGATGGGGATGGAGAAACCGATGGCGGTCAGCCAGGCGGTCATGAAGACCAGGCCCAGGATAAGGCCGATTACCGCCGTCCTATAGGAGAACAGTTCGTTTTCGTCCCGCAGGTCGCTTGTCCTTCCGAGGGATTTCCGCAGGACGTCCCCGAGATGGCGCCTCGCCATCCAGCACCCGATCAGAGCGAACATGATCAGGCCGCCGCAGAACTGGATGGACACGAGTCCGCGGGGCACGATCGTCTCGGCGGGCGAGACCACGCCGAAGCGGTTGAGCAGGCCGGTTTCCAGGATGCCGAGCACCTGGAAGAGCCAGACGCTGAACAGGATCTCGACGTTAACGAAGAAGGCGAAGCACAGGACGTAGGGCACGAGCCGGATGGCGATCGGCGGGAAGGCGGGATCGATGACCACGTTAAACACCGGTCCGGGCAGGGGGATATGGGGAAGCACATCCCAGAAGCCGGCGATGTTCCACGCCATGACGGACAGGCTGGCCAGGAGGCCGGTCTGGAACAGCCGGTTGCCGAAGAGCGACGGCCAGCGACTGGTGGTGTTTCCGTCGGTCTCGAGCAGACGGACGATTACCTCGCCCATCGGGAACCGGAGGCGCTCGTACTCCACCCACTGCTTCCGGAAGATCACGACCAGGCAGGCGCCGATGAACAGCAGCGTCCCGAGGGCCGACATCCACCAGAAGAGGGGAACGACCCAGTCCTGCCAGGGAATCGGGGCGCCGGAAGGCAGCCCGGCGTAGAAGTCCGATACCTGCCCCTGGTCGTTGGGGATGACCGTCCACTCCGGCAGGTAGGCGAAGAAGTGGGCTTCCCACTGGTTTTCCGGGCTCGCGAAGTAGTAAGGCGCGGTGATTACGCTGATGAGATAGCGGACCATGCCCCAGTCCGGCACCATGGCCGCGATCAGGCCCATTGCGAAGATCACCAGGAGTTCCGGCCGGGTCAACGCGGCCCCGGGCGCGATGGTTCGTACCAGGACATTAGGCAGCAGCACCAGGGCCAGGAAGGGGATGAGCAGGCACAGCGGCATCTGGGGGAAGGTCAGGTAGTTGTAGTTCAGCTGTGCCGTGGCGTGCTGACCCCAGAACGCGACGCAACAGGCGAAGGCCAGTCCCAGGACAGCCGTTTTGAGGGATATGGGTTTCACGGCCATGCTTGGTCTAGCCTAGTCTAGCCTGGTCTGGCCTGGACGTGCAAGGAAGCGCATGGCCAGGTCCGGACTCGACAGGTTGTGGCGGGGCTATACCGGGCGCGCCTGGACTCACTCCTGGATGGAGGCCGTTCCGCGCTTGAGCCAGAACCCCCCGTCGACGCGCATGACCTCCCCGGTGATGTAGTCCGCGGCGTGGGAGCAGAGGAAAGTCGCCGCCTTGCCCAGGTCCTCGATCGTACCCATCCGGCCCCAGGGCAGTCTCTTGCCGCCTTCCTCCAATTCCTGCTCCGTCGAGTACTGGCGCTCGCCCGGCGTGTCGGTCCACCCGGGTTCGATCACGTTCACGCGGATGCGGTGTTCGAGCAATTCCAGGGCGATGATGGCGGCCATGTGATTCATGCCGGCCTTGGCGGAAGAATAGGCCAGCGACGTGGGAAAGGGCAGGAAGGACATGACCGAGCTGATGAAAAGGATGCTGCCGCCCTTTCCCGCCGCCGCCATCTTCCGGGCGCCGGCCTGCGCGATGTGAAAGGCGCCGAACAGGCTGACTTCGTAGGTTTTGCGCATTTCGTCCACGTCCATCTCGAGGAAGGGCTCCCGCTTCGAGTAGTAGGCATTGGCCACGACGATATCGGGACCGCCAAGTTCCGTCGCCGTTCTTTCCACCATGCCGTCCACCGCTTCCCGGTCCGACGCGTCCGCGCCGACGACGATCGCCCGCCTGCCCATGGCCCTGATTTCGTCCGCGACCGACTCGCCGTCGCCCCGGTGGCGGAAGTAGTTGACGGAGACGTCCGCCCCGGCACGGGCCATTTCTAGGGCGATGCCCTTGCCGATGCCCCGGGACGAGCCGCTGATCAGCGCGGTCTTGCCGGTAAGGTGGATCATATGGTCCTCGCATCCTTTATATTTTAACGCATCGGTCCGGCAGTCGCCCTATAACCCCATGGCTGCCATGTTGCGGTAGCTGATGGCAATGCTGTCGAAGGGATCGCCGGCGCAGGTGTCCTGCTCGACGACGTACCACTGGGATCCCGCGGACTCGCAGGCGGCGACGATGCCGGGCCAGTTCATGTTGCCCTCGCCGATCTCGGCCATCACCTGTTCCCGTCCCGACACGCCCAGGTCCTTGAAATGGATGACCGGGCACCGGTTGCCGACCCGTTCGATCCAGTGTATGGGATCGCCTCCGCCGTACTGGATCCAGTAGGTGTCGATCTCGAAGCACAACGCGGGGTCGCTGTCCTCGATGAGAATGGCCAGGCCGGTCCGGCCGCCCACGCGCACGAGTTCGGTATGGTGATTGTGGTAGCTGAAGGACATGCCGGCTTTCTTCAGCCTGATCGCCACGGCCGACGCGTCCACGGCGAACCGCGAGAATCCGTCCGGATCGTCCCAGTAGGACCTCGGCATGGATCCGACGGCGATATGCTCGCATCCCCAGAGATGGTGTTCCTCGATGACCGCATTCGGCTCCTCCTGCAGACGCTCGAAGGGTACGTGCGTGGCGCAGACGCGCAGGCCGGCGTCCCGGATCATGGCGCCGAGTTCCGCAGGGTCGACGGGCCCGAGGGCCGAAAGCTGTATGTGGTCGTAGCCGATGGCCTTGACTTTGTGCAGGGTGTCCGCGATTTCTGAGGGCGTTTGCACGAAGTCGCGCAGTGTATATAGCGTAACGGCGATTTTGCTGGCTGTCATCCATCTCTCCTTCATGTTTCCAGTGGTGCGAAGTCGGGTGAACCGTCGTCCCGGTTCCCACCGATCGGCCGCAACTGTCCCTGCCCCGTGACCGGCCGGGTCTGCCCGTCCCGGTCCGGATCCGCATAGCGTTCGAACCAACCCGTCAGTTCGCCGCGCAGTTCGTCGCATCTGGCTGCGTAACCCGCATCGTCCGCGAGGTTTGCCCGTTCGTCCGGATCGTTCTCCAGGTCGTACAGCTCGTTCGGTCCGCCGGGATACCGGTGCACGTACTTCCACGATTCCGTGCGGATCATGCGCGTACCGCCGTATTCGTCGAAAACTACGACATGGTCCCGGCCGGCATCGTGTTGTCCGTCGCAGTCCGTCCGGCCCATCCAGGCGTCCACGGCGTTTCGTCCGGGCAGGTTGCGCTCCCAGGGTACGGGCAGGTCCAGGTAGGAAAGCAGCGTGGGCATGAAATCGTAGGCGCTGATCATAGCAGGCTGCACGACGCCTTCAGGTACCCGTCCCGGCTGGCTGATCAGGGCGGGTACGCGGATGGGGTTCTCGTACATGTTCAGCGGACTGGTGCCGTTGCCCTTCCCCCAGAAACCGTGATGGCCCAGGCTGAACCCGTTGTCGCTCAGGAAGATGACCAGGGTATCGTTTCGAATGCCGTGCTGTTCGAGACGGTCCAGCAGGCGGCCGACGTCGAGGTCCATGGCCGTGACGGCCGCGAAGTAACCCTTCAGGCTTTCCCGGTCACCCATGCATTCGCGGGTCAGGCCGCCGGCCCAGGGATGAACGGGTTCCTGGGGACAGGAGTCGAAAGGGCAGTCGTCATAGGAATCGACGATTTCTTGCGGATGGCCCGTCCAAGGACTGTGCGGCGCGGTGTAGTGGACGCTCAGGTAGAAGGGGTCTTTCCGGTTGGTGTGGCGGTCGATGAAGGCCAGCGCATCGTCGGTAATGACGTTCGTGACGTAACCCGGCTCATTGGCCGGGATGCCGTTCCGCACCATGGGGGCGTCGTTGTATGGACCTCCGCCGAACTGGTGGGCGAACCAGTGGGAAAACCCGTGCTGGGGCAGAGTGCTGTTGCCCAGGTGCCACTTTCCGCTGAGGCCGCATCGCCAACCGTGTTCCGCGAGCACATCGGTGTACGCGGTTTCTCCCTCGAGGTAGGAAGCCGCGCCCTCGCCGACATTGGCTCCCCGGATCCAGTCATGTACGCCGTGCTGGGAGGGGATCCTGCCGGTCAGCAACGTCGCGCGGCTGGGCGAACAGACCGGCGTGGCCACAAAGAACCGGTCGAAGCGAACCCCGGTCTCCGCGATCCGGTCGATATTCGGCGTGCGGATTTCCCGGTTGCCGTAGCAACCCGCCGCCCACACGCCCTGGTCGTCGGTCAGGATGCAGAGCACGTTCGGTCGCGGTGTCGACATCTTGAGGTCCCGGAATCCCGGTGATTCGTCTGGCGCATTTACGGCATGTATCGGATAAGGACAAGCGAAATGGAAACTTAGCGCGCCGCAGATCGAATGTCACGCACAATCTGACCTTGCCCAATTGGCGTTTGCCATGCATCCGGCCCATCCCGTATATTGTCACCCGCGGAACCGGCAGGACCGGTCACGCGACCGCCGGACGCGTCGGTCTGATTGTCCTGGGCGGCCGAAAGACGATAAGCGTAAGCGGAAACGATTCTCGGGGAATCGGTACGGGACGCGCGTTATGATTCGAACGGCCATTGTGGGATATGGACTGGCGGGACGGCTGTTTCACGCCTACCTGGTGTCGCGGACCCAAGGATTGGAACTCGTCGCCGTCGCCAGCCGGGACCCGGTACGCCGGGCGCAGGCGGAACAGGACTGGTCCGTGGACACCCGGGAGACCCTGACCGATCTCCTGGCGGACGACCGCATCGAGCTGATCATCCTGGCCACGCCCCACGATAGCCACGCTGCCCTGGCCATAGAGGCCATGGAGGCCAGAAGACACGTGGTCGTCGACAAGGTCATGTGCATGAACGCCGCCGAAGCCGAGGACATGATCTCCGTCAGCCGGCGTCGCGAAGTCATGCTGAGCGTCTTCCACAACCGTCGTTGGGACTGGGGCTACCTGACCGTGCGCAAGGCGGTGGAAGACGGCCTGCTGGGCGATCCCTTCCTGGTCGAAAGGGCGGTGCACCGGTTCAGGGCCTCCAGGGGCTGGCGGACGAGCCGGGCGAAAAGCGGCGGTCTGCTCTACGACTGGGGCGCCCATCTGATCGACCAGGGGCTGCAGCTGCTGGCCGCCCGTCCCGCGGCGGTCCACTGCACGGGACACAAACACCGTTGGGAAGGGGACATCGAGGATCACGTAACCTGTACCCTGCATTTCGAGAACGGCGCCGAGTACCGCATTGAAATCAGCAATCTCTCCCCGATTTCAAAGCCACACTGGTACGTGCTGGGCACCCGGGGCGCCCTCGTCAAGACCGGCCTGGACCCCCAGGAGGACTGGATGAAGAAGGGCGAAATCGAGTCCGCGGTGGAAGCGCCGGAGAATCGCGTCCGGATTGCGGCGGAACGGGACGGCGAGATAACGGAGTGGACCCTGGACCCTGTGAAAGGCAGCTGGGTGGACTACTACCGCAACGTCGCCGCCGTGCTGGAGTGCGGCGGCGAACTGGCGGTCAAGCCCGGCGAGATGCTGGACCTGATGAAGGTGCTGGACGCCGCCACGGCGTCCCTGGAGTCCGGGCGCGTGGAATCGATAAGCTGAGGATCGACCGGGAAATGAAAACCAGGCGAATGGTCATTCTCACGGAAGGGCTGCTGGGTCCGTTCTCCTCCAAGACGGCCGCGTCGCTGATCCGCTACAAACCCGAAGAAACCGTGGCGGTGCTCGACAGCGTACACGCCGGGGAAAAGACGGAAGACCTGCTCGAGGTCGGGCAGGGCATCCCGATCGTATCTACCCTGGAAGAGGCGCTGGCCTACGATCCGACCTCGCTGGTCATCGGCATCGCGACGCCGGGCGGCGTTCTGCCGGCAGATTGGCGAGCAGTCATCCACGAGGCGATCGAACACGGCCTTGAGGTGGTGAACGGGCTCCACACGTTCCTGAATGAAGACGAGGCATTCTTACGACACGCCGAACAGAAAGGCGTACGGCTGTGGGACGTGCGGCAGCCGCCGGGCGACCTGGACGTGGGCCGGCACCTGGTCCACGGCCTTCCCAACCTGCGTGTGCTGACCGTGGGCGCCGATTCCAGCATCGGCAAGAAGATCGCCGCGATCGAGATCGACAGGGCGGCCCGCGAGGCGGGCTGGGACGCCGAGTTCGTGGCCACCGGACAGACCGGCATCATGATCTCGGGATCGGGTATCGCGGTGGACACCGTGGCCGCGGATTACATCTCGGGCGCGGTGGAAAGACTCGTTCTGGAACGAAAGCACCGGGAACTGCTCGTCATCGAGGGCCAGGGAACGATTCTGCATCCGTCCTATTCGGGCGTATCGCTCGGCTTGCTGCACGGTGCGGCGCCGCAGGCCCTGGTGCTGTGCCACCAGCCGGGGAGGGACGTGATGCGCAACCTGCCCGTGGCTGTTCCGTCCTACGAGGAAATGATACGCGTCCACGAGACCGTTGCCCGGCCCCTGTTTTCCTGCCGGGTCGTGGCGGTTTCGCTCAACTGCTTCGGCCTGTCCATGGATGACGCCCGGCGGGAGGTGGACCGTGCCAAGCGGGAGACGGGACTCCCGGCTGCGGACTGCGCGCTAGAACCGATGAGAATCGCGTCGATGAAGTGACGAAACCCGCTTCGACGAAGTGATGCTCGACGAAGCAAAACCGCTGTAACCGGAGTGTATCCGATGAACATCCGGATCATGACCGCCGATGAAGCCGGGGCGGGCATACTCAAAAGACGGCCGCTGAACGAGGCGGTGTCGACTCCCGGTATCGAGGAACGGAACAGGGCGTTGTTCGGCGAGCCCCTCAGCGCCGAACAGGCGGTAGCCAGGATTATCGACGACGTTCGCGAAAACGGGGACGATGCGGTCAGACGATACGCCCGGCTGCTGGACGGAAGCGCACCGGACGTCTTCGAGGTCCCGCAAAGCGAGATCGACGAGGCGGCCGCATCGCTGCCCTCCGGGTTGAGAGATGCCCTGGAAACGGCGGCCGGCCGCATACGTACTTTTCACGAGCGGCAACCAGCCGGGTCCTGGACGCACTGGGACGAAGAAGGCGGTACAGGACAGATCATCCGGCCCCTCGAGCGTGTGGGCGTCTACGTGCCCGGGGGAGGGGCTGCCTATCCTTCCTCGCTGTTGATGGCCGTGATCCCCGCCCGGGTCGCGGGCGCAGGCGAAGTCGTCGTAGCGACGCCGCCAGGGAGGAACGGTGCGGTGCCGCCCGTGGTGCTGGCCGCCGCTTCGGTGGCGGGTGCGGATACGGTCTACCGTATCGGCGGCGCCCAGGCGATCGCGGCGATGGCCTGTGGTACCGGGACTATTGCGCCCGTAGACAAGATCGTGGGCCCCGGGAACATCTACGTGACCCTGGCCAAGCGCCAGGTGTACGGGATCGTGGATATCGACCAGCTCGCGGGCCCCACCGAGACGCTGCTTATCGCCGATGAAGCGGCCAGTCCGGATCTCGCGGCGGCCGACCTCCTGGCGCAGGCGGAGCACGACCCCATGGCGACCGTCATTCTGATCACACCGTCGATGGCGCTGGCCGTGGCGGTCCAGGCCGCGGTGGACGATCAGGTGCGGGAGCTGGATCGGGCGGACATAGTCCGGTCGTCTCTGGCAGGGAACGGGGGGATCGTACTCGTTTCGGACCTGGACGAGGCGGTCGAACTGGCGAACGGCTACGCGCCGGAGCACCTGTGCCTGCTGGTGTCGAAACCCTGGCCGCTGGTGGACCGGATACGAAATGCCGGGGGGATCTTCGTGGGCGAACATTCATCAGAGGCCCTGGGCGACTATGTCACCGGTCCGAGCCACGTCATGCCCACCGGAGGCAGTGCCCGGTTCCATTCCTCCCTGAGTGTCCGGGACTTTCTGAAGATCACCAGTCTCTTCGCGGTCAACGAGAAAGCGGAAAAGCGCCTCGGGCCGTCCGCCATCGAACTGGCGGACGCCGAAGGCCTGTCGGCCCACGCCATGGCCATTCGCAGACGACTTTCCAGAGACCGGAACGGCGGCTGAACCCTGCTCGTCGGACAACCCTGGCTCGGCGGCTGACCCGGAACGTTGGCTGACTCCGGCTTGGCGGCTGATCCGGAACTACCCGCGTATCCGTCCGCTGTGGCTATCTTCCGACCTCGGCGAGCGACGCCTTGGCCGCCTGGGCCAGGAAACCCATATCGCTTCCGAGGGTTATCCACTGGAAGCCCTCCGCAATGCGCTTCCGGTTGATGTCCATCGAGATGAACGCGTATCCGCCGGGCACGCCGAGTTCCTTTCCCCGGTCCATGATTCCCTTGACCACCTTTTCCATCTCGGGGTGTGTCGGCTGGCCCACGTAGCCATGGGAGGCCGCGAGATCGTTCGGCCCGACCAGGAAGGCGTCGACGCCGGGCGTGGTGAGTATGTCGTCCAGGTTCTCCACCGCCTCGACCGTCTCGATCTGGACCATGATGAACGTTTCCTCGTTGGCGGTGCGGAGGTATTCCGCCAGATCCAGGCCGGCGGTATTCAGGAAGCGGGCGCCCATGCCACGGATGCCCATGGGAGGGTACATGGCCGCGCTGACCGCGTATTCCGCCTGCTCGCGGTTGTTTACCCAGGGAATGATCAGGCCTTCCGCCCCGATGTCCAGCGCTTTCTTGATGTGTACCATGTCGTTCCACGGCACGCGGACCAGCGGGGTGACGTCCCGGCCCCGGGTCGCCTGGATCATTGGATGCAGGATCTCCGCGTTCAACGGGCCGTGTTCGCCATCGAACCAGATCCAGTCGAAGGCCAGGTTCGACACCAGTTCCACGATGTCGTTACTGGGGGTTCCAACGGATACGCCGTAGGTCACTTCGCCGTTGCGCAGCTTCTCTTTCAGCATGTTTTTCATGGGTTCTCCTGCAGGGCAGTCACTCGATAAGGACAGGTGGTTTTACGTAAGATTTCACGATTGATTCGCGTGTGCGCGATTAGTATATTGCAAGCCGGTTTGGATGGAAACCCCAAAATGGACAGGGAGGTTGCATCCCGGTGGTCAGGCGGCGGTTGCCGCATTGTATAAGGAGTGAACACTCATGAGAAACAGGATGCGTATCCCCTGGATGAAGAGTACAGGCATGTTGGCGGGAGTTCTGATTCTCACTGTAGCGGCACTTGTAGTCCATGCTCAGCAGATACCGTACGAGCCCACGGCCGAAGGCCAGATTCCCGAAGCCATCCTCGGCAAGGCAGGCGCGCCTCGCGGCGGCGACCTGGCCTATTTCGACGAAGATCAGGCTACGAAAGGATACCTGGCCGAACCGGAAGGTCCTGGTCCCCGGGGCGCCGTCATCCTGATCCATGAGTGGAACGGCCTGGTCGACCGCGTGAGGCAGGTAGCCGACGCCCTGGCCGCGGAAGGCTACGTCGCCCTGGCGGCCGACCTGTATTCAGGCCGAACGGGGAGCAACCGCGACGAGAACATGGCACTCGTGCGGGAAACCCTGGGCGATATGGACAAGATCATCCGCAACCTGGACGCGGCGGCGGCCTATCTGAGATCACGGTCCGATGTGAACGGCAAGATCGGCGCCATGGGCTGGTGCTACGGCGGCGGGGTCGCCCTGAGCTACGCCCTGGGCGGAGAGAACCATGACGCCACGGCCATCTTCTATGGACGGTTGCTCGACGATCCCGAACGTCTCCAGGCGATTCACCACGAAGTCTATGGCACCTTTGCCGGACTCGACCGCGGTCCCTCGCCCGAGCAGGTGGAACGCTTCGTCGCCGCGCTCCGCCAGGCTGGCGTGGAGAACGACGTGCATATATACGACGACGTCAACCACGGGTTCTGGCTTTACGTGGATCGAGACCCGAATAACGAGGCACCCGCCTTGGACGCCTGGGAGCGGCTGAAGGCCTATCTGAAGCGGACCTTGGGTAGCGATTGATGTTGATACATCACCGAATGAGGAAAGTGCTAAGGTATGCAAGGTGGGGTAAAGTTTTAGATGGGAAAGACATCTGTCAAAAAAGTTAGTAAAGGATTCAGAGATCCTGCTTTCATGGCGAATAGGGATGTGCCTATACATCGCTGGGTGCCATGGATTGCAGGTTATTCGCACCAATTTGTTGAAGACGCACTTAAACGACACCTGCAGGATTTTAGCAGAGTTTTGGACCCGTTTGCTGGAGTCGGGACAACTCTTGTCGAGGCGGACCTTTCTGGACACGACACCATAGGGTTTGAGATCAATCCCTATGCCGCAATGGTTTGTAGAACCAAGCTTGAGTCACATCATATTGACCTTCAAAAACTTCAAGTTGCTATCTCTGAATTTATGGAGTATTCCAATGATGCTGAAACCGGCAATTGGCAACCCAAAGCTTCGGCTCCAAAAGGATTTCGCACAAGGGTACCTTTTTTTAGTCCGAATGTCCTACGAAAGGTTCTGCTGTGCCAAGATTTTATTAAGCAAGAAAAATACACAGAGTTTTCAAATCTGTTTCGAGTCGCTTTTGCCGCGACGATGGTTGACTATTCAAACTACTCATACGAGCCGAGTCTTGGACGGAAAAGTGCAGCGGGCCGTCCAGATGTCAGTGATTTTCCAGTCTTAGAAACAATAGCCGGTAAGATCTCGCAAATGGCCGACGATGCCCATTGGTATAGTAAGTCTCGCAATCGATCGAATAGGAGTGATGGCACTGTAATAAACAGCTCGTTCTTTGAAGAGTTCAAAAAGATTGAACCGGAGAGCATACATCTTCTCGTCACTTCACCACCCTACCTCAACAACTACCATTACAATCGCAATACAAGGCCACATCTCTACTGGCTGGATCTATGTCATAGTCCAGGGGACTTAAAAAGATTGGAGGATTTGAACTTTGGAACTTATTGGCAGAACGCTAGAGATCAAGCACAAATCGATCTCGATTCGACAATCCTGGATACGGAAATCAAGGAAACGATCGAAGAGGTGAGAAGCAAGAATCCAGATAAGGGTGTCTATGGAGGTGCGGGCTGGGCAAATTATGCTACAAGGTATTTAAATGACTGCGTTAGGTTTATTGACGGTGCGAACTGGTGCCTGCGCCGAGGAACCACTGCACTTGTTGTAATCGGAAACAGCATATTGCAGGGGGTTACTATTCCTACTGACAGGTTCTTGTCTAAAATCGCAGAAACCAGGGGCTTGGATACAGTTGAAATACATACACCTCGTAAGTCTAGGGTCGGAAGTAGCATTGTCGATTCCTCAGTCCGAGCTGGCAAATCGACTAAAGGATCGCGGTTGTATGAATCCATTGTGGAGTTACGTAAACCATGAACCTCGAATTGTATGATCCATTGACATATGAGAACCTTATGATGGGCTTGGTGGTAAGCTATGAAAAACAAGGGACTTTACCACTTAGTGAAGACTCCATTCGTAACATAGATGGACCAGGGATCTACTCGTTATACTATTCAGGTGAATTAACAATCTACAAATCTATCAAGGATTCACGCAGCAGACCTATTTATGTTGGAAGGGCCGTACCTCCAGGTTCAAGAAAGGGCGATTCGATAAACATATACTATCCAAGTTTGCGTAGCCGAATACGAGAACACTTGAAATCCATTAACCAGGTCCGTGACCTCACGGCGTCCCATTTCACATTCAGATCACTCGCCGTTGAGCCAGTATGGATTACATTAGCAGAGAGGTTCCTAATAGATCACTATTTGCCAGTTTGGAACCGGTGCATTGATGGTTTTGGCATTCACGATCCGGGTAAAGGTAGGCAGGAAGGAGAGAAGAGTTGGTGGGACACACTCCATCCTGGGCGACCTTTTGCTGCAAATCTTAGAGTTGTGAAGACCCAAGAAGCTGCAATTGTTATGGTTAAACAGTTTTTTAAGAACTCTCAAACAAAGTAAAGTTGAATACTTGACTCCCTTCGATCAGGCCGTAGCCGAAATCGACACTTTCGGTTTTACCATGCTGCCCGGCGTGCTGTCGGCGTCACAGGTACGCACGCTTCGTGCGGCGTTGATCCGCGTCGCTGCGGCGCACGGCGAGGCCGGTTACGAGAACCGCGGGGGGACTTCGCTGCTGGTGCGGAACCTGCCTACCCTGGACCCCGTATTCCTCCTGGTTGTCGATCATCCCGTCGTTCTGCCCATTTTGGAACGGGTGCTGGACAAGACCCTCGTGCTGGGCAGCCTGAGTTCCCGCATCGTGCGGCCGGGCGACGGTTTCCAGGATTTTCACAGCGATATACCGCAGCACATGCTGAACCCGGTTTCCCCTGTGATGATGAACACCATCTGGATGCTGGACGATTTCGACGGGGAGATCGGCGGCACGCGCATCGTCCCCGGTTCGCACAAGAGCGGATGGGCCGGTCCGCCGGAGGGCATGGAGGTACCGCACGTCTACCAGCCCGAGGCTTCCGCGGGCAGCGTGCTGATCTTCAACGGACAGTGCTGGCACGGCGGCGGCGCGAACACCACCGACCGCAACCGGCACGCTCTTTTCGGGCACTACCGCAAGTCCATGCTCCTCTTCCAGCTCGACCCCCACGACGGTTTCCGGGACGAGTGGTTCGAAGGGCTGTCCCCCCGGCAGAAGCAGCTTATGCGCATGCAGAAGGGAGTCGGCGCAAGCCACGCGGCGGACGATCATCTGCTGTAACTCAGCAGCGATTCAACCGATTTGGCCGGCTGGCCGCGCGCCGCCACAGACCGGACGCGCATCGCTCGCTCGGTCCAGCGCCACCATAGAATCGGGCGATTTCTTCATTTCGGCATAAACACATGGAGTAGTCATGGCGACATCATCAGGATCCGGGCGCCTTGAGGAGGGAACAAAGGAATCCCTCGATTTCTCGAAACTCAGGCAGATCGCAGGCATCCGGGAGGATGTCCTGCCGGTAGTCGTGCAGGATTCCTCTACGAAGGAAGTGTTGATCCTGGCCTACATCAACCGCCTGGCCCTGGACGAATCCCAGAAGACCGGGATTGCCACGTTCTGGAGCACTTCGCGGAATGAGCTGTGGGTGAAAGGCGCCACCTCGGGAAACGCGCTGGGTATCGATGAAATCCGCGTGAACTGCGAGCAGAACTCCGTGGTCTTTCTCGTGACGCCCCGGGGCGGCGGAGCCTGTCACACGAAGTACAGCGATGGGCGGTACCGTACCGGATGCTACTACCGCCGCGTGAAGTCGTCCGGGGAACTGGAGTTCGTCTGAAGATAACCCGGATCAGCGACGTGTTGCTTTTTTTAACATCCCTCCGAAAATATCCAGTAACATTCCCGTATTCCGGCCTGAAAGCGTGCGTTCCCCGCCTACCCTCCGAAAGCCGCCATGTAGAGCCTGGTGCGTTCGTTCAGGACGCCGTAGAAGGCCCGGGTCTCCGGGTCGTCGCTGTCTCGCCATAAGGTGGCGGGTATCCCCGAATCGTTGGCTAGGGGATCCCGGTTCCGGTGGCCGTAGTAGATCTGCGCGGTCTTCCGCACGGCCCGCGTGGGGCGCGTGGTGGCCGTGTGGAGCACCGATACGTTGAACAGGGCGCAGGTGCCTGCGGGGCCGTGGAGGTCGCAGACCCCCCGTTCCAGCTGTGCGCCGTTTTCCTTCAGGACGGGCTCGTCTATCCCTTCGGGCGAGATGGAGAAGCAGTGGGTGTTCTCGTCCACGTCGGTGAAATAGGCCATGAGCTGGATGTAGTCCATGCGGAGGGGATGGTCGAACCAGTGGGCCTTGTCGCGGTGCCAGCGCTGGTGAAATTCACCCTTGTACGGTCCCATGGACCGCAGTCCGATTTCTCCGAAACAGAGCGGACCGCCCATCAGTTCCTCTATGGTGCCGTAGATGGCGGGATGGCGTATCAGTCCGTCAAAGGCCGGCGAGGTGATGAGCGCGTCGTAGTTGGCCTCCTGGTGATGGCCGTAGGGATGCCAGAAATAGGGGAACCGGCGGCGGTCCTCGTCGAAGAGATCGCGAAAACGATCCACCTCCTCGTCCGAGAGGACCTTTCCGAGATTGATAAATCCGTTCTGGCGAAAAGACGCCAGGAAGGCCTGCTTCATGATATTCCCTGTTCGGATCATCGGATCTGCCGATCCCGGCGCTCCGGCTGGCTCCACGGCTCCGGCCGACTCCATTCGATTCCCGATCAATCCGCCCTGAAATCGATGCGTACACCGCACACGATGCGCATCCCGCTCAGACCGACCGGGTAATGCCCCCGTCGACCCGCAGGTTCTGCCCGGTGATATAGCCGGACCCGGGGGACAGCAGGAACGCGGCCGTTTCCGCGATCTCTTCCACGGTGCCGTAGCGTCCCATGGGAATGCGCGACTTGAAGACCTCCGATTCCGGGAGGCTGTTGATGAACCCCGGCAGGATGTTGTTCATCCGGATGTTGTCTCCGGCGTGGTTGTCGGCGTAGATCTTCGTATAACTCGCCAGGGCCGCCCGGAAGGCTGTCGATACGGGAAAGTAATGTTCCGGTTCGAAGGCGGCGTAGGTCGAGATGTTCACGATCGATCCACCGCCCTGGCCAATCATGATCGACGTGACGAGGCGCGCCATGCGCACCACGTTGAGAAACACGATGTCCAGTCCCGTGTGCCAGTCTTCGTCCGGTATGTCCAGGAGACTGCCCTTAGGCGGATGCCCGGTGCTGTTGACGACCCCGTCGATGCGTCCGTGGGCGTCCATGGTCAGGTCCACCAGTTTCCCCAGGTCGTCCTCGTCCGTGACGGACCCTGTCACGCCGATGCCGCCCAGTTCCCCGGCCAGTGATTCCGCCGCTCCAGAGGGGGACAGCAGCGAGACGGCCCACCCCTGGCCGGCCAGGTTCTTCGCGATGGCCGCTCCCATGCCGCGTCCCGCCCCCGTAATGACCGCTACGCGTTGCGCACCCATACCGCTCCCTTCGTCTAATCGATCCGTTGTCCGCTGCCGGATCCCCGTCAGGAGATGCAATCCCGCTTTCCGTTGTCGGCCGCCGGACCCTGTCCGGAAATGTATTCCTGTTTTCATTGATACGCGGCCGGGTTCACTGGATAAACCGGCCCGGCCATGGCGTTATATAAACAAATGCATTGCAGTAATCAATGACAGAATATAGCGTTAGATCGTGAAGATAACCGGACTGAAGACCCACTCCGTCCACGTGAACCACCGGGGCGACTGGACCTTTCTGTCGGTGCATACCGACGAGGGGATCACTGGGTACGGCGAGGTGAATCCCGGCGGCGCCAGGGCCGGGAGCGTGGACTTCCTGCAGCAGGTCGAACCCGTGCTGGCCGGCCGCGATCCCGGCGCCATCGAACGCATCCTGGCCGAGCTCCTCCCTTCGCCCGTGGACCGGTCGAAGGTGATGGCCCTGAGCGCCCTCGACCAGGCCCTGTGGGACATCAAGGGGAAGGCCCTTGGCGTGCCCGTGGCCGACATCATCGGGGGACGCTGCCACGAGGAAATCCCCCTCTACGCCAACATCAACCGGGCCACGACGGACCGGACGCCCGAAGGCTTCGCCCGGAACGCCGAAGCGGCGGTCTCGGACGGTTTCGACGCCGTGAAACTGGCCCCCTTCGATGGGATGCCCTCAGGTATCGACCGGGCTTCCGACGCCCGGGAGGGCATTGCCTGCATGGAAGCGGTGCGCGCCGCGATCGGTCCGGACGTATCCCTGTTGATCGACTGCCACAGCCACTTCACCGCCAGGGGCGGGTGCGAGGTCTTTGACGCGCTGAGGGACCTGGCCCTGTACTGGTACGAGGAACCCGTACCCGACGAAGACCACGAGGGATACCGGGTCATCCGGGATCACATCGACGTACCGCTGGCGGGAGGAGAAAGCCTGATGTACCGGGAGGGGTTCTGGCCCGTCCTGGACGGGGGACTGATGGACGTCATCATGCCGGACGTAACGGTGGTGGGCGGGCTGTGGGAACTGAAGAAGGTCGCCGCCATGGCGAAGGGCCGGGGGATTCCTACCGCGCCGCACGGTCCGTTCGGGCCGTTGACCATCGCGGCGGGCGTTCAGGCCATGGCCGCCCATCCCGGTTTTCAGATCCTGGAATACGCCTGGGGAGAGGTGCCCTGGAGACACGAATTGCTCGAACCCGCGGAACGGATCGACCGCGGACGCATCCGTGTATCCGACCGGCCCGGCCTGGGCGTCTCGCTGAACATGGAAGCTATTGAAATGCACCGCACAGGCCAGTAGTCAGTCCGGGGTTCAGCCCTGCCTGCTGCCCCGCCTACTTCCCCGCCAGCGCCGCCTTGATCGCGGCCTTGAATTCGTCTTTCGTCTGGTTGTTGACGAACCGTTTCGTGACGGTGCCTTCGCGATTGATCACGAAGGTGTGGGGTATGGTAAGCACGTTGCCGTACGCCTGGTAGGTCTTCCGGTCCGCTTCCACGATGGGATAGGATACGTTCAGCCTTTCGACGAAGGGTTTCGTGACCGGAAGCCCCTCTTCGTCGAGTGAAAGTCCGAGTACCTCGACCCCCCGGTCCCTGTACGTCTCGTAGAGCTCGTTCAGCACCGGCATCTCCACGAGGCAGGGCGGACACCAGGTGGCCCAGAAGTTCACTACGACCACCTTCCCTTTCAAGGCGGAAAGACTGGCCTCGCCGCCGCCCAGGACCGGCAGGTTGAAATCGGGTGCGGCGCTGCCTTCCTTCAGCATGAGCCGGGCCTCGATGGCCTTCAACTCGGTCACGACGGCCGCCCGGATGCGGGGCACCATGTTCGGGGTGACTTGGATCCCGAGTTCTTTGTACACGGCCATGGCCGTTTCCGGGCCGAAGTTCGGCTTGCCGGCCTTGGACTCCGAGACCTGCTTCATGATGTAGGCGACGATCTTCTGCTCGTCGTCGGACAGGGGCTGTTGGTCCTGGTCCCCGGTCTGCGCCTGCACAGTGGAAAGGACGGTTGCCGCGGCAAACAAGGCGCACAAGAACGTCGTAGATACGCTTTTCACACTTTCCTCCAGTTCAGAGAGATCGTTTTCTGTTCAGCCGCGTGCCTTATTAGCATCAACACCCGGGATCGCCGTAAAGCGAGTGCCCGGATCGGCGAATCCGACCCGATCCGGGCATTGGTATCTCAGGCCTTGCTGCCCGCCTTCTCGGCCTTGGCCGCTTTCTTGAGCAGTTCATTGAAATTCATCTCGAAATTCGCCAGGTCGCTGCGGTCCACGATCGTGGCGGCCGCCACACCCACGGCGATGGCCACGGCTTCCCGGATCTCCGCGCCGTCGGCGCCGTACTTCATGGCTTTCTTGAGGTGACCTTCCAGGCAGTTCTGGCATCCCGCGCTCAGCGAGGCGGCTATGGCGATCAGTTCCTTGGTCTTGTTGTCGAGCGCAGTGCCCTCCCGGTATGTCTCCCGGTAGAAATCGAAGTAGATTTCCTTCATCCGTTCTTCCAGCAACTCGTACGACCTGAGAACCTTGCCCACGTATATATCCTCCGGAACCCGATGCCGATGCGAAGGCGTCAGGCATCTGTCAAAGTATCAAAAACGATCCGGCTGCCATCCTGCCCACCTGAACCCATTGGAGTATTCAAAAATCGCGCCGGATTATTCAAACTTAAACCCGGACACGGTTACAGACATACTAAGCAGCTTCCTCCTCCCGCGCAATCTGATTCCGTGCACCGCCAAGCCGCGCTTCCAGCCCGGCACAGGCCGGACCGGACCATTCAAGATACTTCCGGATGGAAATACCGGTACACTCTCCGCGCCGCCTCTTTGCCCAGCCCTTTTACCGCCGCCAGTTCCTCCTCGGTGCATTTCCTGATCTTCTCCACGGACTCGAACGCCAGAATCAACTGCTGTTTTCGCTTCGGTCCTACCCCGGGGATGTTGTCCAGTTCGGACCGGATCATGCGGCTGCCCCGCCGCTGCCGGTGGAAAGTGACGGCGAACCGGTGGGCTTCGTCCCTGGCCTGCATGAGCATTTTAAGGGCCGGTGAGGACCGCGGGATGACGATCGGCTCGGACTGTCCCGGCCGGAAGACTTCCTCCAGTCTTTTCGCCAGGCCGATGACGGGCAGGTCGACCAGGCCCAGTTCGTTCAGGACCTGCCGGACGCTGGACAGCTGCCCCTTTCCTCCGTCGATGAGCACGAGGTCGGGGAGGGGCTTGCTTTCGTCGAGCAGTCTCCGGTAGCGGCGGCCGACCACCTCCTGCATCATGGCGAAATCATTGGGGCCGATCACGTCTTTGACCTTGAACTTCCGGTAGTCCGTCTTGCGGGGCCGTCCGTCCACGAAACAGACCATGGAGGCCACCGGGTCCGAGCCCTGTATGTTGGATATGTCGAATGTCTCGATGCGCCTCGGCGGCACGGCAAGTCCGAGGGTTTCCTGCAGCGAGGCGACCGAAGCGGGGATGCTGCGGCGGACTCTGGATTCCGCCCGCTTCAGCGCGTGGGTGTTCAGTTGCAGTTCCGCGTTCTGGACCGCCAGCCGGACCATGGCGGCCTTGTCGCCGCGCCGGGGCACGGCGATGTCCACTTTCGAACCGCGCTTCCGGGCCGTCCATTCCCTGAATGCTTCGATACCCTCCGGCTCGCCGGTGAGGAGGATCTCGTCGGGCCACAACTGCGCGGCGAGGTAATACTGGGTCAGAAAGGCCCCCAGCGTTTCCGGTTCCGTGGCCTCCTCGGGCGCCGTCAGGAAGAAGTGCTCCTTGCCCAGCAGCTTGCCCTCTCTTACCTGGAGTACGGCCCCGCACACGTCGTTTCCGTTTCGTGCGAGTCCGATGATGTCCCGGTCCACTTCCTTGCTCGTAAAGGCCCGCTGGCGGACCGTCGTCTTCTCGATGGCGATGATCTGGTCGCGTATGCGTCCCGCGAGTTCGAACTGCAGTTGCTCCGACGCCAGCGCCATGCGTTCCTTCAGTTGTTTCAGCAGATCCTTCGTCCTGCCGGAGAGAAACTGGCACACCTGGTCGATGATCTCGCCGTAGCCTTCCTCGTCGATATGGCCTTTGCACGGTCCGGGACAGCGGTCGATGTAGTAGTCGAGACAGGGCCGGTCCATGGAGGGCC
Source organism: Gemmatimonadota bacterium (assembly GCA_026706345.1). NCBI lineage: Bacteria > Pseudomonadati > Gemmatimonadota > Gemmatimonadota bacterium. The sequence goes on from JAPOYX010000139.1 coordinate 25,629, forward strand.
AGGCCCTCGCGCTCGGGCAGGTGCGCAGGGGGAACACTTTCCGGACCAGATCGATGGTCCTCCGCATGGCCTTCACGTTGGTGTAGGGTCCGAAGTACCGGGCCCCGTCCGGCCGGACGTTGCGCGTCACGACGACCCGGGGGAAGGCCTCGTTGGTCAGCATGATGAAGGGAAAGGACTTGTCGTCCCGCAGCATCACGTTGTACCGGGGCCGGTGTTCCTTGATGAGGTGGTCTTCCAGGAGGAGCGCGTCGGCTTCCGATTCGGTGGCCACGTAGTCGAAGTCGCGGATCCGGCTGGCCAGCGCGACCGCCTTCGGGTCCATGGGGCGGTTCTTCTGAAAATACGCGCGGATACGATGGCGCAGCGCGCGGGTCTTGCCCACGTAGATGATGCGCGACCGCGCGTCTTTCATCAGGTAAACGCCCGGTTTGCCGGGCAGCGACTTGAGCTTTTCTTTGATTTGCGTTCGCTGGACTGCCTGGACTGTCATGGGAAGCTCGTTTGCTCTCCGGATTCCGGCGGGATTGCCGATACTTGCAATCATGCCAAAGCGGTCAATTTAACCTTGACATTTGGGTACCCGCCAGGTAATATGGTGCTGGTTTTGTGCGAACCGTCAAGGCAGGCCGCGATAGGCCAGCCCGCCATTCGGTGTTACAGCGATTCAGATCATAAAGGGAGTAAAAGTGCCGACCCTCGTTTCATCCAAGAAGCGTTTACGTCAGGAAGCCGTGCGCCAGCACCGTAACGCCACGGTCAAATCCGCCCTTCGTACCGCCATCAAGCGCCTGCGCGGGAATTCGGACGCCGACTCGGCGCCCGGGCTCCTGAGCCAGGCCCATTCCAGGTTGGATAAAGCCGTCAAGCGCGGCGTGATGCACCGGCGGACCGCCGACCGCATCAAGTCCAGGCTGGCGAAGCAGGCCAGCTAGGCCCGTTTCCCTTTAGCGGCCAGGCCGACCGGACGGGTCATATCCTGCTATTCCGCCTGTCCGGCCTGCATGGCCACCTGCCGGTTTTCCACTGAATCCACATAGTCCAAAGCTGCCTGTACCAGTCCCCTGAACAAGGGGTGAGGCCTGTATGGACGGCTGGTCAGCTCGGGATGGAACTGGGTTCCTACGAAGAAGGGATGCGTGGGGATTTCCAGGATCTGCATGATCTGCTCGTCGGGGGTCATGCCGGAGAACACCATGCCCTTGTGCTCGATGAGCTCCCTGTACTGGTTGTTGAATTCGTACCGGTGGCGGAATCGTTCCACGGCCGTATCCGATCCGTAGCAGCGGTGGGCTTCGGTGCCGTCTTTCACCTTCACCTCGTGTCCGCCCAGCCGCATCGTGCCCCCCATTCCAGCCAGCTTGCGCTGGTCGGGCAGCAGGTAGATGACCGGCGTTTCCGCCTCCGCGTCGAATTCCGCGTGGGCGGCATTCAGCAGTCCGCACTGGTTCCGCGCGAACTCCACCACGGCCAGCTGGAATCCGTAGCACAGGCCCAGAAACGGCAGGCCGTTCTCCCTGGCGTGCTGTATGAACCGGATCTTTCCCTCGGCGCCCCGCTCGCCGAAGCCACCGGGCACGATGATGCCGGAGATGTCGTCCAGCATGCCCGCGTCGAGCGGCTGGTCCGCCGAGAAATCCGTCGTATCGATCCACTCCGTGGTGACATCCACACCCACGCTGACCTTGCTGTGGTCCAGGGCGTTCAGGATACTCACGTATGAATCGTGCAGGGCCGTGTACTTGCCGGTTATGGCGATACGTATTTCGGGGTGGCTTCTGGACAAGTACTTGAGATAAATGTCGAACATCTGCGGTCGCTGATCGGTACGCTGCGGGAGATTGACGTTGAGCTTCTCGGCAACGATCTGAACCGTCTCTTGGCGGTCGAGCAGGGTGGGCACCCGGTAGATGGAATCCGTATCGGGGCTGCTGACCACGCGATCCTCGGCGATGTTGCAGAAGAGGCTGATCTTCTGCCGGACGCTCTTGTTCAGCGGGATGGCCGAACGGCATACCACGATATCGGGCTGGATGCCCAGTTGCAGGAGCGCCTTGACGCTGTGCTGCGTGGGTTTAGTCTTGAGTTCCCCCGCGGACTCGTTATAGGGCACCTGCGTGACGTGGACCGACAGGACATTGTCCCGTCCCTCGTCGTAGAGCATTTCCCGGGCAGCCTCGATGAAATGGATATTTTCGATATCTCCGACGGTGCCGCCGACCTCCACGACCAGGATGTCGTAGGGTCCCTCGTGGGCCTTGGTCCGGATCAGGTTCTTGATTTCGCCCGTCACATGGGGCACGACCTGCACATCCCGTCCCAGGTACTCGCCCCGGCGTTCCTTGTCGAGGATGATCCGGTACACCTTGCCGGAGGTGATGTAGTTGTTCCGGTTCAGATTATCGTCGAGAAAACGTTCGTAGGTGCCCAGGTCCATGTCGCACTCGGTGCCGTCCTCGAGTACGAACACTTCTCCGTGGCGGTAGGGGTTGATGGTGCCGGCGTCCTGGTTCAGATAGCCGTCGATCTTGATCTGGGAGACCGTGAATCCGTAGTGCTTGAGCAGGTGTCCGAGGGAGGCGCTGAAGACGCCCTTGCCCACGCCGGACATGACACCGCCGGTGACGAAGATGTACTTGGTCCGTCCGATGCGGTAATCGGTGGGGAAGAACTCGATGGCCTCGGAATCGACCGTGCTGGCGCTGTGGGCGTCCAGGTCGACGTCATCAAAAAATACATCGTCGCTATAGTCCGGGGCACCGGCCAAAGACTCGCTCCTTGTTCAGGATTTGGGATTTGAATAAGGCCGCACCTAAGATAGGACGGGAAAGGCGAAATCGCAATACAATTATGTTAAAAACCCTATATCAGTACTCCCCGATCCACTTGCTCCTCAGTCCGTCCAGCGTACCCTTCTGCCCCATCTGGTACAGCCACAGGTTCAGGTAGTTGATGAAGGGCTGGTCGCCGCGGACGGTCATGTATCCGAGGTCCTCGCGGGTCAACGGCTTGTCCGGGTCGAGGGCGTAAAGCAGGGGATTCTGCCTGGCGTAGATCACCGCTTCCACGTTGTCCGTGAACATGACGTCCACGTCACCGGCTGCCACGGCCGGTTGAACGTCCAGGTTGTTCTCGAACATGACGATCGTGGCCTGGCTGATGTTGGCACGGACGTAGGCTTCGTTGGTCCCGCCGTAATTGGCGCCGATCCGGACACCGGGCCGGTCGATGTCCTGCAGGCTCTTGAAACGCTCGCGGTCGGCCTTCCGGATGAGCGGCGATTTGCCGATGGTGACATAGGGGTCGGTGAGGGCCAGGTCCTTCTGTCGCGTCAACGTCCGGGTGATGCCGCCCATGGCCAGGTCGAACCGGTCGTTCAGTGTATCTTCGGTCAGGTTGCTCCAGGTCGTGGGCACGAACCGGACGCTCACGCCGAGGGCTTCGCCGAGCCGATGCGCCGCGTCGATGTCCATGCCCTCGTAGGTACCGGTCTCCGGATTCAGATAGGTGAAAGGCTTGTAGTCGCCGGTCGTACCTATCCGGATCTCGCCCCGTTCCTGGATCCGGTCCAGCAGGGAGGCCTGGGCGTGGACGTGCACCGAAAGGGTACACAGGCAGGCAAGCAGAAGAAGCGATGGGATGGCGCGCATAGGGAAAGTCCTCATTGATCACTCCAGTAGGGTAGGATTCGCCGTGAAAACTTCGATCGACCCGCGGGTCAGGCTGTCGGTGAGTTTATAGTGCTTCCTGTCCGGCGTGTCAATGCATCTTGACAGGCCAGTGCCAGGCTTCTACCTTGAATCGGCACTTGGACCATTCGGAATTCACGTGCCATACCCGTCTGTCCACCCGCTGAATATCTTGTCCCTTCAGGCCATGTCACCAGCCCCCTCCAGTACGATACGGACATCGGCTACCGCGCTGTTCATCATTCTGATTATTTCCCCCTTCTTCCTCGACCGATGGCTGTCGCGCGAGACAGGCGTACGCGAGCCAGACGTACGTGAGACAGACGCGGCAAACCCGGGGCGGTACGGGTTCCTGTTGACAGATGCGACGGCGGCGGCCGGCATTGACTTCGTCCATGCAAAACCGCAGCTCGATCCGAAGCTCGCCCCAATCATGCCCCACATCTCGGCTCTCGGGGCATCCGTCTCGGTCGTGGATTTCGACAACGACGGGTGGCAGGACATGTACGTGACCAGCAGCCGGAAGGGTTCGCCGAACGTCCTGTACCGGAACTTGGGCGACGGAAGCTTCGCGGAGGTTGCCGGGGAGGCCGGTCTGGCCGAAGTGAACGGGGACGGTGGCGTGTCTATGGGCTCGGTGTGGGGGGATTACGACAATGACGGATTCGAGGACGTCTTCATCTACATGTGGGGCCGTCAGCGCCTGTACCGAAACCTGGGCGACGGCACCTTCGAGGACGCGACCGGCGTCGCCGGGCTGGACCGGTGGATGAACGCCAACAGCGCCGTGTGGACGGACCTCAACCGGGACGGCCTGATCGATCTATACGTGGGTGGATATTTCTCGGAAGTCCATGACCTGTGGCAGGTTACGACGACGCGCATCATGCAGGAGAGTTTCGAATACGCAAACAATGGCGGCCACAATTACCTCTTCCTGAACCGGGGAAACGGCCGCTTCGAGGACGTGACGGAAGCCTACGGAGCGGACTGCACGCGGTGGACCATGTCCGTCGGTGCGGCGGACCTGAACGGCGACGGATGGCCCGATCTGTACCTGGCCAACGATTACGGTCCCGAGGTGCTCCTCCTCAATATTGAAGGGAAGCGTTTCGAGCAGCCCGCCGGTACCTCGCTGGAGGAGACCTCCAAGAGCGGCATGAACGTGGCCTTCGGCGATCTGTACAATGACGGCCGTGCGGATGTCTACGTGACGAATATCTCGAAGCGCGGCTACCTGTTCCAGGGGAACAATCTCCGCCGCAACCTGATCGCGGAAAACGGCCGGATGGTCAACATCGCGGAAGGTGAAATTGCCGATGCGGGCTGGGCCTGGGGCGCACAGTTCGGGGACCTGAACAACGACGGTTTCGTGGACCTGTTCGTCACCAACGGTTTCGTATCGGCCGATCCGGAGGAAGACTACTGGTACGAGATGTCGCGGGTCGCCATGGGCAACAACAACATCTTCCAGGACGTGAGGAACTGGGCGCCCATGGGCGATCAGAGCCTTTCGGGGTTCGAGCGGTCCAGGCTGTACCTGAACGACGGAACCGGGCGCTTCTACGACGTGGCGGAATCCGTCGGCGTAAACGACCGGTACGACGGCAGGGGGGTCGCCTTTGCCGACCTCTTCAACCGGGGCGTGCTGGACTTGGTGGTGGCCAATCAAAACGGCCCTGTGATCCTGTACCGAAACGAGGTCGAGCTGAAGAACGCGTGGATTGCCGTCGAACTGCGGGGCGTCCGCAGCAACGCAAGCGCTATCGGCGCGGAGATACGGGTATTCTGGGACGGCCGGCAACAGCTCCAGGTCGTGACGGCCGGGGCCGGATTCGCCGCCCAGAGCCAGCGCAGGCGGCACTTCGGCCTTGGCGCTGCCACGGTGGTCGAACGCGTTGAGATCCGCTGGCCGAGCGGGACGACACAGACGCTGGAACGTCCTGAACTGAACCGGCTTCACACGGTGATGGAACCGGAGGGATGATGGGCGAATCGAAGGCCGCGGCGGTCGAGACTCTGGGAAGCGACGGGCCGCAGGGGAGCGGCAGTCTCCATATAGATCCACGCTACCTGTCGTCCGGGCTGATTACCCTGATCCTGGTCCTCGGCCAGATGTACGTGGGTATCCTCCACGACCTGTCGCAGCTCTTTACGGCGATCGCCGTGGCCCTGGCGGCGGAGCTGGCCCTGGGCCACCTGTTGACGGGGAGGTGGCTCAATCCCGCGAGCGCGTACATCACCGGGATCAGCTGCGGCATACTGCTGAGGTCGCTTTACCTGTGGCCCTTCGCCATCGCCAGCCTGCTTTCCATCATGTCGAAGTATGTCCTTCGCTACCGGGGGCGTCACCTGTGGAATCCGTCCAATCTGGGTATCTGCGTGGTGCTCTTCGCGGCGCCCGGGACCGTGGCCGCCCTGAGCGAGCAGTGGGGAAACGACCTGTGGGCCATGGCCGTGATCTGGGTGCTGGGATCGGTCATCCTCTGGCGGGCGAAACGGTTTCACGTGACCTTCACCTACGCCGTGTCGTTCGTCGCGCTTGCTTACGTGCGGTCTTTGTTAACCGGAGCCCCTTTCCTCTCGGAAGTCGCGCCTATCACCGGCCCCATGTACCAGCTCATGGCCTTCTTCATGGTCACGGATCCCGCCACCTCCGTCTCCTCGCGCGGCGGCAGGATCGGGGTCGCTTTTCTCGTGGCGCTGGCCGAAATGATGTTGCGGTTGTTTGAAATCGTGAACGCGCCACTCTATGCCTTGTTTCTGGTGGGACCGGCGGCGATGGTATTTGATTTGAAACGTTCGGACTGAACGAACGGGAGAACATCATGGCCCTCAGCGTGGGCATCGTAGGAGTGGGCGGCATCGCACACTGTCACGGCAGGGCGGCCCGGGAGGCGCCCGAAGCGGAACTCGCCGCGATCTGCGATGTCTCGGAGGAGGCGGTGGACCGGTTCGGCGAGACCTTCGGGGTCTCCCGGCGTTACACCGACCTGGAGCGCATGTTGCAGGAAGAGGAAATCGACATCCTGTCCGTCTGTACCTGGGGCGATTCACACGCGGATCTCAGTATCCGGGCCGCGCGGACAGGCCGGGTCAGGGCGATTCTCTGCGAAAAACCCATCAGTTCGACGGCGGCCGAGTGCGAAGCCATGATCGAAACCGCGCGGGACCACGGCGTCCTGCTCGCCGAGGCCTTCAAGTTCCGCCACCACCCGTGCCATATCAGGGCGAAGGAGCTCATCGAAGCCGGCGAGATCGGACGGGTCAAGTTGATCCGCAGTACCTTTACCGCGGCAGTGGATCCAGGCAACCTGAGACCGGACTACAACTGGCGGTTCAACCGGGAGAAGCGCGGAGGAGCCACCTACGACCTGGGATGTTACTGCATCCATCATGCACGGTTCATTGCGGGAAGTGAACCGGACCGTGTCCAGGCGCGCGGCCATTACGGCCAGCGGTCCCAGGTGCCCGAGTCCGTCCTGGCGCAACTCGAGTTCCCCGACGAGATCAGCGCGCAGTGCGCCTTTTCTTTCAGGTTCTACGGATCCCAGGAGTTCGAGGTGTACGGTACGGACGGCTACATGCGGATGGACATGGCCTGGAACAACGAAGATCACCCGGTCGCGCTGGTAATCAGGAAAAACGACGGGGAAGAAAGAACCATCCGATTCGCCCCGGTCTTTCAATTCACCAATCAACTGCGGCACCTTTGCGAATGTCTCGAGTCCGGTCGGCCGCACCGGATTCCACCTGAGAACAGCTTGGGCAACATGCGGGTCATCGACGCCGTACATGAATCCATTGACTCGGGACAGCCCGTTGTTTTGAGTTCCGGATAGTCCTCCCGATTTGCTTATTGAAAACGCAGCCCAGACTTTAAACTGGGAATGAATCATGTAAAAGGCACAACAGACGAGAACACTTCAAACGCAACAGAGGAGGGCATCGAGCAATGAGAATCACCCTGACCAGCGTCGTAGTAGATGACCAGCAGAAAGCGCTTCGCTTCTACACGGAAACGCTTGGCTTCCAATTGAAGCACAACATTCCTTTGGGCGAATACGCCTGGATTACCGTGGTATCCGAGGAAGCTCCGGAGGGGACGGAGTTGGCGCTCGAGCCTGATGGCCATCCCGCGGTGCGTCCGTTCAAGCAGGCCCTTGTGGAGGACGGTATCCCCTGGACCTGCTTCGCGGTCGACGACGTCGAAGCCGAACACGAGCGTCTCGTGGCAAAGGGTGTGCGATTCGTACAGCCGCCAACGGATGCCGGGAGTGTTGTTACCGCCATCTTCGACGATACATGCGGCAACTTGATTCAGATTATGGAAGAGAAGGATCAAGCGTGACGATCGCATAGCCCCGTCGACTAACTGGTTCGAGGGCCTGCCTCCAGCGCCGACAAGTTCACACCTCGTTGGAAACTCGTGCCTACTTCAGGCTCAGGTCTCGTTGGTCGACACTACTCGTTTTCCGGGAGGAACATAATGCTCAGGAACATCCTCGCGGCCATCGTCGGCTACATTGCCATGGCCGCCGTACTCTTCGTACTCTTCTCGCTGCTGTGGGTGGCGGTGGGACCCACGCACGCCTTCCAGCCGGGTTCGTGGGAAGTACCCGCCGGCTGGGCGCTAGGCTCGCTCGTGCTAGGCTTCGTGGGGGCGTGTGCCGGCGGAAAAGTCTGTGCCAGGGTCGCGCACGATACCAGGGCCGCCACGATCCTGATCGGCCTCGTAATCGTGCTTGGGGTGGTGAGGGCCCTGATGCCGGTTGAGATGCCGGCGGGACCGCGTCCCGACGACCTCTCGATGATGGAGGCCACCGCGGGCGCCCTCCATCCGGCATGGTTCAACTGGCTCAACCCGCTGATCGGAGCCGCGGGCGTCTGGTTCGGATCGCGGAAGTCGCGCGCGCAGTACTAAAAGCGTAGCAGTCAACCCGTAGCAGTCAGCAGGATAACCGGCGGTAGTACTACCAGCGGTCCGTAGACCGGACCCCGGATACTTGAGGCGGCTCGTACCATGACCGTAGAAGAAATGACCCTCGGCGTTGAAGAGGAATACCAAATCATCGACCCCGAGTCGCGGGAGTTGACCTCCTACATCTCCGAGTTTCTCGAAAAGGGGAAGCGGGTCTTTCGCGACCAGGTCAAGCCGGAATTCCTTCAGTCCCAGGTGGAAATGGGTACCGAGGTCTGCAGGGACATCAAGGAAGTCCGGAAGGAGATAGCCCGGCTCCGGAGCATGGTGTCCGACATCGCGGAAAAGAGCGGCCACCGGATCGTGGCGGCCGGCACCCATCCCTTTTCCCGCTGGCAGGAGCAGGAAGTCACCGAAAAAGACCGGTACCGCAGCCTGGTCGCCGACCTGCAATACGTCGCCCGCCGCCTGCTCATCTTCGGCATGCACATCCACGTCGGCTTACCCGACCGGGAACTGCGCATCGACACCATGAACCAGATCAGCTATTTCATGCCCCACGTCCTGGCCCTTTCTTCATCGTCCCCCTTCTGGATGGGCGACAACACGGGGCTCAAATCCTACCGGAGCGTCGTGTTCTCCGAGTTGCCCAGGACCGGCATACCCGATCGGTTCAACTCGGCCGACGAGTACGACCATTTCATCCAGACGATGATCAAGACCGGCTGCATGGACGAGCCCACAAAGATCTGGTGGGACGTGCGGCCCCATCCCCGTTTTCCCACGCTCGAGTTGCGGATCTGCGACTGCATCACCAAGATCGACGAAGTGGTGGCCATCGTGGCCCTGGTCAGGGCGGTGACGGCCAAGTTGATCACGCTGCGCCGCGAGAACCAGTCATGGCGGTACTACCGGCGCGACCTGGTGGCCGAGAACAAGTGGCGCGCGATCAAGGACGGGCTGGACGGGAACCTGGTCGACTTCGGCAAGGAAGAGGAAGTGCCCCTGCGATTCCTCATCGAGGAACTGCTGGATATCGTGGACGACGTCGTGGATCCCCTCGGGGTCCGGGAGGAGATCGAGTACATCCGGGTCATGCTCGAGCGGGGAAGCAGCGCGGACCGGCAACTCAGGACCCATGCGGAAACCGGTGACCTGAAGGCGGTCGTCGATCAACTGGCCGAAGAGACGATAGCCGGACTGTGATCCACAGGGGCGGGCTGATATCCGTGCGGGCGACTTTGTCAACCGTGCCTGGCCAATTGTCATTAAACAGGTGAATTTTATCTACTCCATACGGAAGGAATGAGAGGGACCCCGTGCCTTCCCGGTCCAGACCCAATATCCTGTGGATTTCCTTCGAGGACACTGGTCCTTACTATGGCTGCTACGGTGATCCGGTGGCCCGTACGCCGAACGTGGACCGTTTCGCGGCCCGGGGATGCCGGTGGACGAACTGCTTCTCCACGTCAGGCGTATGTGCTCCGGCCCGTTCGGCGATCATAACCGGGATGTACGCCACCTCCATCGGCACGCATCACATGCGGACCACCCATACTCACCCCGATACCCCGGAGATGCCAACACCCTATTCGGCGGTGGTGCCCCACTACGTCAAGTGTTTCACCGAGTACCTGCGGGCGGCGGGGTACTACTGCACGAACAACTTCAAGACCGACTACCAGTTCGAGCCGCCGCTGACGGCGTGGGACGACCTTGGCCAGCAAGCCCACTGGCGTAACCGGCCCGACCCGGAGCAGCCCTTTTTCGCGGTCTTCAACCTCATGCGCAGCCACGAAAGCGGGATGTGGCCGGAGAAGTGCCCAGCACCCGAGTTCGATCCCAATGCCATCGAGCCGCCGCCCCACCTGCCCGACACGCCGGTGGTCCGGACGGCCCTTGCCCGCATGTACACGCATATCGCCCACAACGACCGGGAATTCGGTGCCATTCTCGGCCAGTTGGAAGAAGATGGGATCGCCGAGAATACGTACGTCTTCAACTGGAGCGACCACGGCCCCCTGCCCCGGGGCAAGCGCTGGCCCTATGACGCGGGAATACACGTGCCGCTCATCGCGCGCGGGCCGGACCTTGAAGGCGGGCGGGTATGCGAAGACCTGGTCAGCACGATCGACCTGGGACCCACGATGCTGTCCCTGGCCGGCGTGGAGATTCCAGGCCACGTCCAGGGCCGGGCGTTTCTCGGGCAACAGGCCCAACCGCCGCGCGAGTATGTCTTCGCCAGCCGCGACAGGCACGACGTGTCCTACGACATGGTCAGGGCCGTGCGGGATGGCCGATACAAGTACATCCGGAATTATCGTCCCGACCTGCCCTATCTTTCCTGGCTCCCCTATCGAAACCGCCATCCGATCATGCAGGAAATCTGGCGGTTGCACCTGGAAGGCGCGCTGGACGAAGCGCAGTCGGCCCTGTTCCGGTACCCGAGACCCGTAGAGGAATTCTACGACACGGAGGCGGATCCGCATGAAATACGCAATCTGGCCGGGGATCCGCATGTCGGGAACGACCTGGAGCGGATGCGCAGGGCGCTCGACGCATGGCTCGACGAGGTGGGCGACATGGGCCGGATTCCCGAGAGCGAGATGGTCGGAAACTGGTATCCGGACGGTCGCCAGCCCGAGACCGCTCCCGTAGTCTTCATACCCATATGTTCGGAAAGTCCCGGAATTGAACCGGTAACGGCGGGCGGCTCGTTTGACGGCCCCGTGCTGGTACAGCTTCACTGCGCCACGCAGGCTGCGTCTATTGCCTATACGTTGCAGGCCGGGGACGACCCCCACTGGCTGTTGTACACCGAACCGCTGCGTCTTGACGCCGGCGAGTACCTGGTGAGGGCGCGGGCTATACGCGTCGGGTACAGGGAAAGTCCCGAGGTCCAGGCGAGATTCGTAGTTCGGGAGGTGTGAGCACCAGGTGCCGTGACAGGATACCGCGCGTTTATCCACCTGCTCCCGTTTTGGTTGACCTGTGCGCCGTGTATCCCTTAAAATACCGTCCAGAATCCCTTCTCGAGAAACCGTGCCGGGAGGTATGTCATGGACCCTTCCTGTCTTGAAAATCGCCTGACGGACGAAGAGCGGCGCCTCTTCGATGAACAGGGTTATTTCATCGTGGAGAACGTGCTGCCGGGCGACATGGTGGAAGCACTGGACCGGATCGCAGACCGCATCGACGCGGAACGACGTCCCAACATGGGAGGCGGGCCCTACAGCATCAAGAATCACTTCGACATCATCGGCCGGGACGATCTGCTGCTGGAACTGCTCGACTGGCCGAAGACCTTCCCGAAGGTCTGGGGCATTCTCGGCTGGCACATTCAACTGTACCATTCCCACTTGATCGTATCGCCATCATGGCCGGCGGATCAGAAACCCAAAAAACGGCGTCTGGGCTGGCACCAGGACAGCGGCCGGTTGAATATCGACCTGGAGACCACGCCCCGGCCCCGGGTGTCGCTAAAAGTGGCCTTCTTCCTGAGCGACTGCACGACGAACGACCGGGGCAACTTCCACGCCATTCCGGGCAGCCACAGGAGCGACGTGATCGAGTTACCCGATGACGCCGAACGGGATCCGGACGGCGCCGTTCCGATCCGGGCCGCGGCCGGCGACGCCGTGTTTTTCGATCGCCGCCTATGGCACGCTTCGGGCATCAACTATTCCGAAATCACCCGCAAGGTGATGTTCTACGGCTACAGCTACCGCTGGCTGCGTCCGAGGGACAACATGACGGTGGGTCACTACATGGACCGCTGCGACCCCATACGCAGGCAACTCCTGGGGGACGGACCTTCGGGCGGTCACGGCTTTACCTCGCCCCTTCCCGAAGATATCCCGCTGCGCGAATGGATCGCCAACCACGCGGGCCGGAAGTACGTGGTAAATTGAGGCGGCAATGCCGGCCAGACTGACCTGGCGCATCGCGCCATCCGCAGTCGTGCCAATCGCAGCCACGTCAGCCCCAGCCGCGTCAGCCGCAGCAAGGTGATCAATACATTGCGTGAATCAACAGAGTTCCTGGCGGAACAGCAGGCCCTGCTCGACCGGATCGCCGAGGCCGTGGTCGCCCGTGAACTTACCGCGCCGGCGATCCTGTTCCTGGAATCCATGAAACCCCTTTCCTTCCTGGGCGGCCAGTTCATGGCCTTTCTGAGTCCATTCATCCACATGGTAGTGGACACGTCGGAATACGACCGGATCGCCGAGGCCATCGAGCGCCGGGAGAACGTGGAGTTCCTGATCCAGCGCATCGAGCATCACGCTTCCGAGGCGGACAACCATGCATCCTAGTATCGCGGCGACGCCCCGGCGCCCCGCGTTCCGCGCGACGTAGACGGTGCCCATGTCCCTTCCAGCGGATATCGGGGTCATCCTGGCCACCGATTGCGGCAGCACGACCACCAAGGCCATCCTGATCGAGCGCCGTTCCGGTTCGTACCGCCTCGTCGTTCGGGGGGAGGCGCCTACGACCGTGGAAGCGCCTTTTGAGGATGTCACGCGGGGCGTGCTCAACGCGGTGCGCGAGGTGGAGGAACAGTCCGGCCGCGAGATCCTCGACGGAGAACGGATCGTGTCGCCCGCCGATGGTGACCGCGGCGTGGACATCTACGTCTCGACGAGCAGCGCCGGCGGGGGGCTTCAGATGATGGTGGCCGGCGTGGTCAAGAGTATGACCGCCGAGAGCGCCGAACGGGCGGCCCTGGGCGCGGGCGCCATCGTCATGGAAACCCTGGCGTCCAACGACGGGCGTCTGCCCCACGAACGCATCGAGCGCATACGGCAACTGCGGCCGGACATGATCCTGCTTTCGGGGGGCGTGGACGGCGGTACGAAGTCCCACGTGGTCGAAATGGCCGAACTGATCTCGGCCGCTGACCCGAGGCCCCGGCTGGGCGCCGCCTACAGTCTTCCGGTCATCTACGCGGGAAACTCCGACGCCCGCGAAGACATCGCCCGGATTCTGGCCGAGCGAACGGAACTCAGCCAGGTCGACAACCTCAGGCCCGTGCTCGAGGCGGAGAACCTGGGTCCGGCCCGGGAGCGGATCCATACCCTGTTCATGGAACACGTGATGGCCCAGGCGCCCGGGTACAGGGACCTGATGGCGTGGACGCACGTGCCCATCATGCCCACGCCGGGTGCCGTCGGGCGGATGGTGCGGGTGGTCGCGGATCGAGCCGAAATTGACGTCATGGGCGTGGATATCGGCGGCGCGACCACCGACGTGTTTTCCGTTTTCGGCGGTGCCTTCAACCGGACGGTGAGCGCCAATCTCGGCATGAGCTACAGCATCTCCAACGTATTGACGGAAGCGGGACTGGATGCCATATCGCGGTGGCTTCCCTTTGAGATGTCCGACGCCGACCTGAAGGACCGGCTCGGCAACAAGATGATCCGCCCCACCAGCATCCCGCAGACCATGGAGGAACTGGTCATCGAACAGGCCGTCGCCCGCGAGGCGCTGCGGCTGGCCTTCGAACAGCACAGGCAGTTCGCCGTGGAACTGAAAGGCGTGCAGCAGAAACGGACGATCTCGGACACGTTCGAACAGCAGACCGGCGGCCAGACACTGGTCGACCTGATGAATCTGGATCTGATTATCGGCAGCGGAGGCGTACTTTCCCACGCGCCGGGACGTTCACAGGCGGCGCTTATGATGGTGGACGCCTTCCAGCCCGAGGGGATCACGAGCCTGGCGGTCGACAGCATCTTCATGATGCCCCACCTGGGCGTCCTCTCCACCGTCCATGAAACCGCGGCGCTGGAGGTTTTCGACCGGGACTGCCTCGTCCACCTCGGCCCCTGCATCGCGCCCGTGGGCAACGGCTCGCCGGGCTCGCCCTGCGTGACGGTGAAGGTGACGGCGGATGACACCCAGAGTATGCACGATGCTATTGTGGGAGAGCTGACGGCCATCCGAACCGGGGAGGCGGACGAGGTCACTCTGGAGGTCGTGCCCTCCCGTGGTTTCGACGTCGGCGCCGGCAAAGGCGTGGCGGTCACCCGTTCGGTGCGTAATGGCCCGGTGGGCGTAATCATCGACACCCGCCGCAGGCCGCTTCAACATCCGCCGGACGCGGCCGAAAGGGCAGAGACATTGCAGAGGGGCTACCGCGCGCTCGACATCTATCCGGAGTCGGATTGATGGCCCATGCCTATACATCGGGTCTGCGGGTGTCGACCCGGACCGTGGTTCCGAAGACGCGCCGCCTGCCCCTGCGGGGACAGGTGTTGGTGAGCGTCGGGGACCGGGTGGAACCCGATACGGTGGTGGCGGAAACCTATCTGCCCGGCCCGGTGCACAACGTCAATGTCGCGAATGCGCTGGCCATAGCACCCGAAGACGTACCGGACTGCATGCTGAAACAACAGGACGACGCGGTGGAAGAAGGTGAGCTGATCGCCGAGTCGAAAGGGATCTTCGGCCTGCTCAAGTCCAGTGCCCGCTGCCCGGTAAGGGGTACGATCGAGATGGTATCGGAAGTGACCGGCCAGGTACTCATCCGGGAACCGTCGACTCCGGTGCGTATCAACGCGTTCATCAATGGAAGGGTCACCGAATTGCTCCCCGGTGAAGGCGTCGTGGTCGAAACGGTAGGCGCATACATCCAGGGGATCTTCGGAATCGGGGGCGAGGTGCACGCGCCTATACGCCTGATCGTCGATTCTCCCGGTACCGAAATCACCGGGGAGATGATCGACGAACGCTGCTCGGGACAGATCGTGTGCGGCGGATCCATGATCGCCCTTGACGCGTTGCGTAAGTTGATTGAAGTGGGTGCGTCCGGCGTGGTGGTCGGAGGCATGCAGTACCACGATATCGGCGCCCTGCTGGGGTACCAGATCGGCGTGGCCGTTACGGGCGGTGAGGAAATCGGCCTGACCATGGTAGTCACCGAAGGTTTCGGGCGGCTTCCCATGGCCGAACGCACCTTTGAACTCATCCGGTCTCTGCAGGGCCGCGAAGCTTCCATGAGCGGGGCGACGCAGATCAGAGCCGGCGTGATACGTCCCGAGATCATTGCGAAAGGTGCACCTATCCTGGGGGCTTCGGAACGGCCGGGCCCGCGCGACGGCGGCCCGGAGGGCCGATGACCTGGGCGCATCATACGCCAGCACTGGTTCGGGGAAATCGTTACCGTGGCGTCCTTGACCGAACAACCCGTGAGACTGCCCACGGGCGCCATGGCAAGGGTACTGGAAGCCCGCCGGGAGAACGGCGAAATCGTTACCGTACCCCGCGCGAACGTAGAGATCGTGGAGGCCTGATTGTCTTTTTCGAGTCCGTCAGTATGACACGAAACGCTTTTCCTCTTATCTTGCCGATGCGTACGATCCTGGCGTGCGCGGTGATCACCCTGGTGTCGACGGCATTGCCCTGCTTCGCGCAGGATACGGCCGAATCCGGCTGGTTCAACACGGACCGGACCCAGGCCCTGGTGCTCGGCGTCATCCTGACGGGCGCCATCCTGCTTTACGTAATCCTCGCCTCTTCCGGCCGGCCCCTGTTCATACGTAAAATCGCCGGCCTGGAAACGGTGGAGGAAGCCGTGGGCCGGGCCACGGAAATGGGCAAGCCCATCCTCTACGTGCCCGGCCTGAACGACATGGACGACGTCCAGACTATCGCGTCCATGAACCTGCTGGGCCATCTGGCCACCATCATCGCGGGATACGATTCCAGGCTGCACGTGCCCGTGCGCAAGTCTCTCGTCATGAGCGCGGCCCGCGAGACGGTGCAGCAGTCCTACCTGTCCGCCGGACGGCCCGACGCGTACCAGGAGGACGCCATTCACTACGTGTCCGACGCACAGTTCGCCTACGCGGCGGCCGTCGACGGCATCATCGTCCGCGAACGGCCGGCCGCCTGCTTCTACCTGGGCGGTTTCTACGCCGAATCGCTTATCCTGGCGGAAACCGGCAACTCTATCGGCGCCATACAGATCGCGGGAACGGCGAGGCCTCCTCAACTTCCGTTTTTCGTGGCGGCCTGCGACTATACGCTGATCGGCGAGGAACTGTTCGCCGCCAGCGCGTACCTGTCCAAGGAGCCGCGCATGCTGGGCAGCCTGAAGGGGCAGGACGCCGGCAAGGGCATCGCCATTCTGTTCATTATCGCAGGCAGTCTGCTGACGACCGCCGAGTCCCTGACCGGTAGTGAGACCGTGCGGGACATAGCAGACGTCGTCCTCTGGCTGTTCAGGTAAATCCCATGCGCCGTCGTGTACCCCTCATCATCACTTTCGTGATCGGCATCGTACTGATCATCGGGTACTTCGTGACGCGCGGGCCCTTCAATACGCTCTACGAGAGCTTTTCGGATTACTTCGCCATCATCACGGTCTTCGCCTTCATCCTCGGCGGGGGCAGCCTGCTCAAGATTCATCTGAAACGCGTTTCCAGCCGGTCCACCGACTGGCCCTACAGCGTGGTGACCCTGGCGGGTTTTGCCATCACACTGGTGATCGGCCTGTTCAAGGTGGGCAATCCGGACGGCATGGGAGGCGAAATCCTTGCGGCGGGTTCCTGGCTGCGCTTCGTATTCGACGGGGTGTACAACCCGCTGTCGGCCACCATGTTCGCCCTGCTCGCCTTCTTCGTCGCCTCGGCCTCCTACCGGGCCTTCAGGGCGCGCACGAAGGAAGCCACCATTCTCCTGTCGGCCGCCATGATCATCCTCCTCGGCAGGACGCCTGTGGGGGCCTGGCTGACGGCCTGGATGCCTGAAAGCCTGGGATTCCTCGAACTGCCGAACCTGGCCAACTGGATCATGGCCTGGCCCAATACGGCCGGCCAGCGGGCCATCATGATCGGCATCGCCCTGGGTGTCATCGCGACTTCGCTGCGCATCATACTGGGCATTGAACGCAACTACCTGGGGAGGGGCGAGTGACCTTGAGAATCCCGGACTCCATCCTCCAGATCGACCGGCGGATCATATTCCTGCTCATCGGCGCGGCAGTGTGCATCCCCCTGATCCTGAAACCCCGCTTCCAGGATGCGCCAACGCCCATCGTCCAGTCGATCTTCGACACGGTGGAGCGCCTTCCGGCCGGTTCCCGGGTATTCCTTTCCTTCGATTACGGTCCCGATACGGCCCCCGAGCTGGATCCGATGGCGAAGGCCCTCGTCCGGCACACGATGGCCCGCGGCCACGAGGTGTCCTTCTTCACCCTGTTCCCCGAGGGGGTGGGACAAATCAAGAAGATCACGGACAACCTGCTGCCCGTGGAGTTCCCGGGCAAGACATACGGCAGGGATTTCGTAAATCTGGGGTACAAGGCGGGCCTGGGCGGCGCGATCAATACCATGGTCGTCAACTTCAGGACCCTGGTCAACGCCGACGCCGAGGGCACGCCGCTCGACGATCTTCCCATTACAGCGGATGTGGACGAGATGGTGGACTACGCCATCATCCTGAGCCTCACCGCGGGGGACCCGGGACTGAAGGAGTGGATCCAGTTCGCGGGCGACATCACGGGGATTCCCGTTATGGGAGGCGGTACGGCCGTGGTGGCGCCGGAGCTCTATCCGTACTATCCCCAGCAACTGATCGGCCTGATGGGGGGCCTGAAGGGGGCCTCGGAGTACGAATCCGCCCTCGTGGACCGGTACCCGGCCTACCGGAACGCGACCATGGAAGCCACCATGCGCATGGGACCCCAGGTAGTGACCCACGTGCTGATCGTCCTGCTCGTCCTGCTGGGTAACCTGGCCTACTTCATCGGCCGTGCGGACCGGGCGGGCCGCAGGCGCTAGAGGAACCGTGTATGGACGTAACGCTGCAACTCTGGATCGACGCGGCCCTCACGCTGATGATCCTCAGCTTCCTGTACCGGGACAATCCCTTCTACAAGTTCGCCGAGCACCTCTTCGTCGGCGTGTCCGCCGCGTACCTGATGGCCATCGGGTTCTGGGACCACCTGGTGCCGAACCTGCTGGGCAAGCTGTTCCCTTCCCTCATGTCCGGGGTGGTGCCCGGCGCCGCCGGCCGGGCTCCGGACTACTACTACATCATCCCCGCCGTCTTCGGCCTGCTGCTCCTGACTCGCCTGGTCGACCGCTGGTCCTGGCTCAGCCGCTGGGCCCTGGCCTTCATCGTCGGCGGATCGGCGGGATTCAACCTGCCCCGGTTTCTCGATTCCGATTT
>JAPOYX010000140.1 GCA_026706345.1 Gemmatimonadota bacterium
GTCTCGCCATGCTCGGTGCTTACGATACGTCCGGCGCGAACGCAGTGATACATGGCCGCCGACCGTTCGGGCTGGCAGCCGATGATCCGCGTGCCGGGCCTATGCGCCTTCAGGTAGATGGTGATCCCGCCGATCAGTCCGCCGCCGCCGACGGTAACAAAAACATCGTCGATGGAGGGCATCTGGTGCGACAGTTCGATGCCTATCGTACCCTGGCCGCCGATAATCTGCGGATCGTTGTAGGGTGAAATCCATATCCTGCCCAGGGCAGCGGCCTGTTGCTTGGCGTGCAGTTCCGTTTCGAGCGCGTCGCCTTCGTGAAAGACCAGGTCCACGGGATACCGTTTGATCGCTTCTATTTTGGATGGATCGACGCCGTTTGGCAGAAAGATCGTACCCGGACAGCCAGTGATCATGCAGGCCCGGGCAACGCCCTGCGCGTGATTGCCCGTCGAGGACGTCACCACGCCCCGGGACAACTCCTCCCCGGTCAGTGACAGCACCTTGTTCATGGCCCCGCGCGCCTTGAAGGAATTGGTGTGCTGCTCGCTTTCCAGCTTCAGGTGAACCTCCGCGCCTGTTTTATCTGATAGCGGCATGGAGTGGATAAGAGGCGTTTGCAGGACATGAGGCCTGATGCGTTCTTCTGCGCTAAGTATCTCTGGGAGTAGTTGATGCATGGATGAAAGACTGCCTGAGCTTCGGCGCGGCGGGAGGGTTGCGGTCGGCTCTTCAACTCGGCAGGAAGACTACGATAGGCTCTTCAGCCCGATTGGAAGATCGCAGCCAGCCCGCCAGTCAGTCGGTCAGCCCGACCGCGCGTATGCGCGGCTGGAAGATGCGGCCAGTCCGTCAGCCTGACTGCACGACTTCGACGTGGCGGATCAGTCCTTCATCCGAGAAGGTGATCGTTTCGAGTCCCCGGCGCTCCACGGGCTGCCCCGTCTCGGCATTGCTGGCCCGCATCGTGAATTCGAAGGAGGCCGTGTAATCGGAATCCGCGCGATAGGTGTCCACCGTCCAGTGCACGTCGGGAAAGGCGGTAAAGAAACCGGTCATCATCTCCCGGATCTGCTCCAGGCCCTCGAAGAGACCGAACTGCGACGACCGGTAGGTGGCATCGGGATCGAACATGAGAAAGACTTCGTCCAGTACGTGGCGATTCGATCGCTCGACATACAGTCTTGCCAGGTCCGTTGCTTTCCGTCGATCCACGCCATGTTCCTCATGGTAAAGCGTAAATTACTTAACGAGTGGTTACCCGCGAAAATGTGTCATGCTCCGGTACACCGTGTCAAGTTGGAAAACCTTGCGGCAGCCGATTGTAAAGGATGACAGGCAGACCTGCTCCGCAGGGTTGACGCAATGCGTATAATTTAGAAGGAATTCGACTATCCCTCAATCAACCGGCTCCTTGCCGCGAAAATCCCAACCGGCCCAATGCAACGAACTTTCAGCCACGGATGAGGATATGAAATCAGATTCATTGTTCCATGAGGTAGAAACGCCCGCGGTATTGCTCGATGAGGCCAGGATGATGGCCAATCTGCGCGCCATGCAGGATTTGGCGAACCGGCACGGCGTCGCACTGCGTCCCCATGCCAAGACCCACAAGTCCCTGGAGATCGGCCGGAGACAAACCGGGCTGGGCGCATCGGGCATGACCGTGGCCACGGTGGACGAGGCGCTGGTATTCCTCGAGGGCGGGTTCGAATCCATCACCGTCGCCCGGCCGGTGGTCTCTCCATCGAAGTGGGATCGGCTGCTGTCCGCAGCGAAGGATCGAGGCGCCGAGGTGCGCGTGGTGACCGATTCGAAGGAAGGCATCCAGGTAGCGGGCGAGCGGGCGGCGGTCCATGGGCAGTCCATCGGACTGTTTCTTAAAATCGACGTGGGACTGCACCGATGCGGCCTGCTGCCGGAGGATGGGCGTATCGGGGAGCTGGCTGGGATGATCCACGATCACTCGAATCTTGAATTCCGCGGCATCCTGTCCCACGCCGGCCACGTGTACGGTTCGAAATCCAGGGCCGAGGCCGCCGAAGCCGCGGAAGAGGAACGGCGCACCATGGTCGCGGTGCGCGACGCCTTGCTGGCGGACGGCCTTCCCGTGCCGGAGGTTTCCGTGGGCGCCACGCCGGCCGTCCTGGCCACGGAGAGTTTCGAGGGCCTGACGGAAATAAGGCCCGGGAACTATGTTTTTCTCGACCTGCTTCCGGTACGTGTCGGCGTAGCCCGGGTTGCCGATGTCGCCCTGTCTGTGCTGGCCACGGTGATCAGCAGCAACGAACACTATTTCGTGACGGACGCCGGTTCGAAGACCCTGACCTCGGACACGGGCGTACACGGCATGACGGGGAACCAGGGTTTCGGCCTCGCCTACCCGGATACGGGATTCCTGGAGCCCGATCGCGAGATGACCGTGGAGAAAGTCTCCGAAGAGCACGGCATGGTCAGGCGAAACGGGTTCGATCTGGCCATCGGATCGAAGATCCGCGTGGTTCCCGTTCACAGCTGTCCCGTGGCGAACCTCGCAAGATCCTATGTCGCGCTGACACGCGACGGCCCTGAATCCTGGCCGGTGGACGCCGCGGGCGGGTCAAGGTAGCAGGCGAAGGACGCCGCGGGCGGGTCAAGGTAGCAGGCGAAGGACGCCGCGGGCGGGTCAAGGTGGCAGGCGGCGAAAGCGATCCAGGACGGACCGCGCGACAGGGCCGGGCTGCACACGCGCCAGACGGTCACGGACGTGCGCCAGACGGTCACGGACGCGCGTAAGCCGGCTTCCGTCCCGTGCAGGTCTCATCTCGGCCAGGAACCGGGAGGGCCGCTTCCGCTGCGTCGTTATACATAGCCTTTCTTCGGCCCGCGTCAGGGCGACGTAAAAGACGCGCCGCTCTTCTTCGATGCCCTCGTCCGAGCCCGTCATGCGGCGGTGGGGCAGGATATCCTCGACCACGTGGAAGAGGATGACCCCTTTGAATTCGTCTCCCTTGCTCCGGTGAATCGTGGTAATGGTTATCCGGTCCTCGCCTGCCGACACGACGCCCCGGGTTTCTCCTAGTTGCTCGCCGTCGCCTGCCGTTTCGATTGTTTCGGCCGTTTCTCCAAAACATGTGTCGTCTTCGACTGTTTCCTTCTCGGACACGTTGGCTTCCGCTGTCTCCGCCTGAGACGCGGCATCTTTGGCGTGCGCTGGAGGGTCCGTGTCCGCTTCGGAAGCCATGGACCCGAGATACGCGTCTACGAATGACTCTGTGGCGGGATACCCGGCGGCCATCTGCCTGATCATGCCGATGGATTCCATGTCGGCCACGCCCATCCGCTGCCTGCTCGTCTCGTCCCTCCTCCTGTAGTAGGCTCCGAGCCCGGTGTGTTCCATCAACGCGTCGAGAAAGGCCACAGGAGATCCATCCGGGGATCCGTAGACGTCTCGCAGGGTTTCGATACATTGAAGGTATTCCTCCAGCTTGGCGATCGCGTCACCCGGCAGACCGTCCATACGCTCGAAGAAACGGTGGCCGAGGGTCGCCGCGTCGCGCAATTGCTCGTTGGAGAGGTGCCGGGACGGGAAGGACAGGCTGATCGCGTACGATAGGGGATCGGCCCGTTCGCCATGGACGATGACGTCGAACCAGGCGCCCGCGGTCCTTCCGGCGCGGGACTGGTACACTGCCCCTTCATCGAGCGGGTTGAAGGGCAGGTCCGCCTCCTTAAGCGCGGACTGCAGGGGCGCCGCGATGGACTGGACCCGCACCAGCACGGCCATGTCCGCGTAGGCATATCCCAGCTTTCTCCACCGGCGTATCACGCGCACCACGGCATCCGTTTCGGCTTCCAGCGACGGGCATTTGTGGATCAGGATCGTGTCCCTGCCCGAACCGGCCTGAGCCTGTACGGGGCGGATCGGCTTGTCGAAACGGTCCATGTTATGGGCAATGACGCCCGCGGACCGGGTTACGATTTCCGGCCTGCACCGGTAGTTCGCCCCCAGGGTGTGGATCGCGGCACCGGGATACCAGCGTTGAAACGAGCGGATGTTCTCCGGGTCCGCACCGGTGAAGGTATTGATCATCTGGTCGTCATCGCCCACGGCGAACAGGTTGTTCAGCGGCAGGGAGAGCAGCCGGAGCATCAGGAACTGGACGGGGGTGAGGTCCTGGACCTCGTCCACCATGACCGAATCGAAACGATGCTGGTAAATGGACCGGGTTCCGGGGTTGTTGAGCAGGATTTCCACGGCGCGGAATAATTGCTCGTCGAAGGTCATCAGGACCTTTTCCGTCATGCGGCGTTCCACCTCGGCACGGATTCTGAGGGCCTGTCGCCCGTCAAAACCCTCGAACTCCCCGCATGCGACGTCTCCGTCGAGGGGAATCAACGTTCTCCGGTACCGGGAAACCGCTTCCTCGTATGCCATGACCAGATGTTCGGGAAAAGGGTAGGGGATGGCTGGAAGATGCTGATTGAAATCCGCTCGGAGCACCTTTCTGTATAGATCCGTCAACCCGCCCGGCAGGGACTGCTCCGTAACGACCCCGCAGCCCGCGTAAGGGCTCTCCGGCGCCTGTCTGCAGATCTCGTATCCCAGGCTGTGCAAGGTGCGGATATGCACATCTGGCAGTCCGGCGTCCCTGTGTATACGCTCGGACATCACCTCGCTCGCCGCCTTGTTGAAGACCACGCACAGTATCCGGCCGGGGTTGACGCCGCCCCGGACCGCTTCCACTACCCGCCGCGTCAGCACCCGCGTCTTCCCCGAACCCGCGGGTGCGAGGGTGAGCACGACGCCGGCCCGGGGATCAAGACACCTGGCCTGTTCCCCGGCCAGGCCGGGATTCGGCTCGGGCATCGGGAGTACGGTTCCGCGGCCGGCCAGGACTGAACGGACCCTGTCTACACATCCGTCGAGATCGTTCACGACCTCGCTCCCGCTGAACCGGACCACTTTCCGTATGTTATGCGCTTGAGTCAGCGCCTTGTCCCGCCGGATATGATCTTCGCGGGCGAACTCCCTGCCGTCGATCTCCACCGCCACAGGGTTATCATGGGGCGACTCGACAAGCGCGTCGACGAAACACGATCCCATCCGGGCATGAAGCCGGTGGGACAGCCCAGCCCGGGTAAGTTTCTGGTGCATCATGCTTTCCGCGGTCGTCAACCAGGGTTTCTCCGAAGAACTCAGCGCACCGGGAGAAGGGAACACCGCGCAGGTGCAAGCCAGGATAGACCGGAGCTGTTCCCACAGGAGCGGGCACATGGCCTCCTCGATCCCGTCTTTCACCGGCATTTCGACCGAACCGGCGTCCAGGTCCTTCTCATCACAGGAAGCAAAAAGATACAAGGGGTTGTATCGCCTGTACGCCGGAAGAACGATGCGATTCATGAGGCTGTTCAGATGGACCACGCGACTGGACGACAGTTTGAGGACCAGGCGGTCGGGTTCACCCGGAATCTCCTGGCCTTCATCCGGATCGCACAGCACGGCAGTGCCCGGCCTGGACTCGATTTCGGGAATGGAGAACGTATCAGGACAGCCGAAAACGGCAATGCCGCGGCCCTTTCGTTCCCACCGGGACACGTCGTCCGGTGTGAACAGGGCCTGCCCCGCTGCAAGGGGCTGATTCGTGGAAAGAGCCTTGCCCGCGGATTGAAGCCTGTCCGTCGATGGTTTGCGTACCTGGTTCGACATGTTTTAGATGCAGTGTAGATGCAGCGTTGAAGGAGAAAAACGGGACCGCGTGGCTTCGACCGGGTACCCTGAAAACAGATCGGATCCATTCTGAATGTGATCCGAATGCCTTGTATTCCTTACAGTCGGCGCGATCACTCTGCTCTCGAAACCAGGACCGGCGCCGACTCACGGGACGTGGTCCGCCTGGGCACAATTCGTTGATGGATGGCACGTTGCCGGTTATTTTCGGTTTGAGGAGGTAAGGCACATGGGAGTCGTGGAAGAGACGGTATGGGGCGCTTTCCGTTCACGTCCCGTTTTCCTGTACACGTTGAACGGGGCATCCGGCGCGGCCGCGCGCGTTACAAATTATGGTGGAATCCTACAGTCCCTGGAGATCCCGGATACGGACGGGAACCTCGTGGACGTCGTGCTGGGTTTCGATACCTTCGACGAATACCTGGGCGATCATCCGTTCTTCGGCGCCACCGTCGGCCGCTGCGCCAACCGGATCGCAGGCGGTCGGTTTACGCTGGGCGGAAAGGCCTACAACCTTGCTGTGAATGACAAGGCCGGTCCCAACCACATCCACGGGGGCCCGGGAGGCTTCGACAAGCAGGTCTGGGAACCGAGGGACTTCGGCCAGCACAGCGGGGGGACGTATGTCGTACTGGCGTACACGAGTGGAGATGGAGAGGAAGGCTACCCGGGTACGGTGGAGACGACCGTTACCTATACGCTGAACGGCAACGACGTGCTGCGGATTTCCATGGAGGCGCGTACCGACCGGTCCACGCCGGTGAACCTGACCAATCATTCGTACTGGAACCTGAATGGTCACCAGTCCGGTCCGGTGCTGGATCACGAGATCGCCCTGTACGCCGACGCCTACACGCCTGTCGACAGCCACCTCATTCCCACCGGCGAAATCAGGGCGGTCTCCGGGACCCCCTTCGACTTCACGCAACCCAGGACCATCGCCTCGGAGATGGATGCCATTGTCCCGCCTGGTCCGGGGGGGCCCGATGGTCCCGGCGGATACGACCACAACTTCGTCCTGCGCAATGCGGGCGGACAGGTCCGGCCCGCTGCCCGCGTGGCTTCCCGCCGGTCCGGCCTCGCCATGGAAGTGCGGACCAATCAACCGGGCGTGCAGTTCTACACGGGGAACCACCTGTCCGGCGCCCTGTCGGGTAAAGGCGGTGCTGCCTACGGCCGGCACCACGCCTTCTGTCTGGAAACGCAGGCATTTCCCAACGCGATCAATCGCCAGGGATCACCGGGATGGCCTTCGGTCGTGCTGAATCCGGGCGAGACATACCACCACGAGGTGCGCTATGCCTTCGCGTCCTCCGAGCCGGCCCGGTAAACCGGCTCCGTTCACGGCCTGCAGACAGACATTCGCGGTCCTCTGGCCAAGCCCCGAACCGGCGCGTCGGTTCGTGCCCAACAGGTGAAGACGGTCTGGCGCAAATGATCGGCGCACCGATCCGAGCTCAACAGGTGAAGACGGTCTGGCGCAAATGATCGGCACACCGATCCGTGCTCAACGGGTGAAGACGGTCTGGCGCAAATGATCGGCGTGATCGGAGACGAGAAAGGCGAGTATTTTGCCCACGCCTTCGGAGTCGCCCAGGTATTCGGCCGCCTGCTTCAGCGCCTCTTCCGCCGACTCGCCTCGGGATTCGGCCGCCTGGGCGATGTTTCTCAGCTTCATGGGCGTGGCGATTCCGCCCGGACACACCGCGTGTACGCGTATGCCGAAGGGAGCCAGTTGACTCTCCAGGACGACGGCCTGGCCGTGCACGGCGCCCTTGCTGGTTCCGTAGGCCACCGATGAACTTCCTCCCCGGACGCCGGCCCCGGACGACAGCAGGACGATCACGCCCCTTTTCTGTTCCTTCATCACCGCCGCCGCGTACTTGCACGTCAGAAAGGAACCTTTCAGGTTGACGTCCATTACGTGCTGCCATACCGCCTCGTCCAGTTCGTCTACGGGAACGTAGGCGCCCTCAAGCACGCCCGCGCAGTTGATGAGCGCATCGATACGGCCGAAGTCTTCCACCGCCCCGGCCATCAACGCTTCGACCTGGCCGGCGTCCGAAACGTCCACCACCTGGTATGATCCCTCGCCGCCCGCGGCGTGTATATCCCGATAGGTCTCTTCCAGCCTGTCCTCATCGATATCGGCAAGGACGGTATGGCCCCCGGCCTCTGCGCAACACAGGGCCGCGGCCCGCCCAATACCCATCGCCGCGCCGGTTATGACGACCGTCCTGTCTTCGAGCAACATGTCACTGTCCTTCCGTCTATGGTTCGCGGAGATGCGCCGCGGGCCGTCGTGGGTTCGCCGGGATGCGCCGCGGGATATGCCCACACTCCGGGACTGCGCGTTCATACTGGCCGGATGCTGTTTCTCCCGGGTATTCTAATCCCTGGCCACGTAATTATCAAACCCAATAAGCATTGACGCCTCCGGTGCTGCTGCGTTACCACCTCTGCCGCTGCTCCGGTGCCGCATCCTGTGCAACTCCAACGCTGCTCAGACGCTGCTTCCATCCCGTCTTCACGCTCCCAAATGCCTTGACATGCGCACTACACATATGTAACCTTATGGCAGATGCGGAGATAGCATGCGCGCCGATTCCGGGGATCCGGCACGGCAGGCAGCCAATCCATACTCCGTCTGCATTCGGCCCTTCACGACCCCGACAGGACCCGTTTATGGACCGGCGTCATTTTCTTGAGACCCTCGCGGCCGGACTCGTTGCCGGCGGTTCCGTGCTTCCCACGTTGCAGTCCGTGGCCGGGCCGCTGTTCGTTCCCGTTGAAAAAGACGAAGAGGGCCTGACGCCGCTGCGCCGGTTTTTTGCGGTAGCCATCGTCTCCTTTCCACCCAAAATCGATGTGGAGAATGAACGGCTCGAGATCGAGGGTGCCGTGACGGCTCCGTTCGCCCTGGGATACGACGAATTGTCCCAGTGGCCGCAGCACACGCAGGAAAGTATCCTGCGTTGCGTCGGCGGCGCCGAGGGAAGAGCCCGGTGGGTCGGCGTGCGGCTGCGCGAACTGCTTGAAACGGCCGGCGTGGCCCCGGACGCCCGGGACGTCATTTTCTACGGTGCCGACGAGTATGAAAGCAGTATTCCCGTCGATGTGGCGATGAAGGAGAGCAGCATGCTCGCCCTTCAGATGAACGACGAGCCGCTGTGGTCCAAGCACGGTTCGCCCGTACGGCTGGTACTGCCCGGCATGTATGGATACAAGCAGGTTAAATGGCTGACCCGAATCGAAGTCACCCGCAAGAACCACAAGGGATACTGGGAGAAACGAGGCTATTCGGACGATGGGCGGATCAAATCCTGAGGAGCCAGGCTTTTTAATGGATGCCATGCTGGTTACCGGCGGAGCCGGGTTCATCGGCAGTAACTTCGTTCGATACGCATTGAACCGCTACCCCGACGCGCAGGTTGTCGTGCTCGACGCCCTGACCTACGCCGGGAATCTGGCCAATCTCGATGACTGTGTGGATTCGGAACGGCTCCGATTCATTCAAGGGGATATCCGGGACAAGGACACCGTCGACGACGTGATGCGCGGGGTCGACACGGTCGTCAACTTCGCTGCCGAATCGCACGTCGATCGATCCATCCTCAATCCCTCCTCATTTATCGAGATCAACTACAACGGGGTATATGTTCTGCTCGAAGCCGCGCGGCGAATGGAGGTAAGACGGTTCCTCCAGGTGTCCACCGACGAGGTGTACGGCCACGTTCCCTCGGGCCTTTCGATGGAAAGCGACGCCTTCGCGCCCCGCAGCCCCTACGCCGCCAGCAAGGCCGCCGCGGACCTGCTGGTTCAGTCCTATTACACGACCTATGGGCTGCCCGTATTGATCACGCGGGGCGGGAACACCGTCGGACCCTACCAGTACCCGGAGAAGGTCCTGCCCCTGTTCATCACGAACGCCCTGGAGTACAAACCCCTTCCGGTATACGGCGACGGAAGCGCCGTACGCAGCTACCTGTATGTCGAAGATCACTGTTCGGCCATCGACTGTGTGCTCAGTTCCGGCCAACCGGGAAGCGCCTACAACGTGGGCACGAACGACGAGGTCAGCGTACGCGACCTGGCAGACCGGGTCCTGGAAATCCTCGACAGGCCGGCAAACCTGCGCGAGTTCGTTCCGGACCGTAGCGGGCACGATCTGCGGTACGCCCTGGACTGCGGCCGCATACGGTCCCTGGGATGGAACCCGGCGTTCGACTTCGAAACGATGCTGAAAGAAACGGTGCACTGGTACGTGGATCACCGGCCGTGGTGGCAGGAAATCCGGAACGAAGACAGTTACAGGGCGTATTATCGAAAGCAATACCATGAACGATGACATTCGTATGGATCTGCCAACGCATTCATGGAGGTTAAGGCGTGAGGTACCTGACTCTGTTTGAGTCTGTCGTCTTAGCCGGATGGATTTGTGTCGTAGTCTATGGTTTCGCGTTGAGTTTCATCGGCCGGATACGGGGACGAAGCAAGGCGCCGCTGATCTTTCCCCGGCACGTCTTCGCCCTGGTGGTGCCCGTGGGGAACGACGAGGGCTCGGCCGGCAGGACGGTAGAACATCTGCGCAGGAACAAATATCCGCGCAGCATGTTCGACGTGATCGTCGCCCCGGTGAACAACACGGATCAGACGTCAACCGTGACGCGCCGCAAGGGAGCCGTCGTTTACGGCCCCGGGAAGCAGCGCTGGCGCGACAGGGACGATGCGATACTGGGCGTACTGGAACGGTTATCCTCCAAAGACAGGTATGACGCGTACATCATCCTGGATGTGAGGTCCAGGATCTCCGCCAACTACCTGGCCGTGATGAGCGATAAACTGTCCAAGGGCGCCCTGGCTATCCAATCCGGCTATTGTGTTTCGGGCAGGAAGTGGACCTGGAACACCGCCCGCAGGGCCCTGCTGAGCACCCTGAAACCCGGTTGGCTGACAAGCTGGCCGCTGGACCTCCGTCTCGGTGGGGGGATTCATCGAACCGGTCTGTGCATTTCCCGGCAGTTGGTCGAGAAACACGACGTAAAAAGAGCCCGGCTCGACAATGTGCCGGTGTTTCAGACCGAGTTGCTTCGCAAGGACGTGGTCATTCAGTATACCGACGAAGCGTGGGTATACGACCGCACCAGGGCGGTCAAACCCCTCCGCTCCACGTTCAGCCGCCTGAGATCCAGGTGGCGTCATGCCCGCGCGGACGGAATGCCCCTGATCCTGGAGGGACTGAAATGGCGCAGTGCGGCCCAGGTTATCGGCGGCTTCAATCTCTTCATGCCCACGTACAACACCATGCTGGCCACGGCGCTGCTGTTCTTTGGTCTTGCCGCGTACCTGCACGGCATCGCATCGGCCATCGCCATGGGGTGGATCGCACTGATCGCGAGCCTGGCGGTCTTCGTGGTTTTCCGGTTGTGGTACATGCGCGCCCCGGTCCTGGCTTACATCGCACTGCCGTCTCTTCCCCTCATTCTGTTCTGGCAGTCCCTCAGATCCTGTTTCACTTCCAAACCAGAGCGCGGCAGGGCGAAGGACCGGGCGGAGACGGGAAAGGACACGCCACCAGAGACGGGAGGCGGACGGACGCAGGGCAGGAAGCCGCGGCGGCGGTATTCGCGCCGGCCCAGGCGCCAGTCGTCCTGACGAAAGGTGGCCGGCGTGTCGGCCTTCCGGACGAGGGATGACCTGCGGGTCGGCCTTCCGGACGTAGAGTGGGCCTGACGTCAGCCTTCCGGACGAGGGGTAGCCGCGTATCAGTTTTCCCGACCAGGTCAGCCCGGGAGCGTGAGCCATTCAACTGCACCACGCGTTGATCCTCGGATTCCTGCAGGGCGTAACGGAGTTCCTGCCGGTCAGCAGTTCCGGCCATCTCGTCGTGTACCAGCGCCTCTTCGGGCTGGGCGGGCCGGGCGGATCGGATGAAACCGGGTTGCTCTTCGACGTAATGGTGCACCTCGGGACCCTGCTGGCCGTCCTGGTCGTGTTCCGGTCCGATCTCGCGATACTGGTTTCGAACACGTGGCGCGTGGCAACGGGAAAGGCGGGGGCGGACCGCCGGTCCCTTCGCCTCCTGCTCCTGCTCGCCCTGGGCACGATTCCGGCCGCGGTCTTCGGGCTGGGATGGAAAGACGAACTGGAGCGCCTGTTTTCCGCCCCGGTTCATGTCGGCTTCGCCTTTCTGGTCACCGGTTCCGTTCTGTGGCTGTCCCGATTCGCCGGACGGCCTGGCCGATCCGACCTGCCTGCGAAGGACATCGGCGGAACGACCTGGATCGACGCGCTGCTGATCGGTCTGGGCCAGGCGCTGGCGCTGATTCCCGGGATCTCCCGGTCTGGAACGACCATTTCCATCGCCTTGCTGTTGGGACTTGACCGGCGGCTGGCGGCGCGTTACTCTTTTCTATTGGCGATTCCCGCGATCCTGGGGGCGGTTGCCGTCCAGATCGGCGATACGGGCGGCATCCCCGTCGATCAGTGGGGCGCGGTAGCCGCGGGGACCATCACGGCGGCCGTGAGCGGTTACATCGCGCTCAGACTGCTCCTTCGCATCGTCGTTGCCGGCAATCTGTCCAGGTTTTCGTACTATTGCTGGGGAATCGGACTGCTGACGCTGGGCGGAGTACTCTCCGGGCTGTCCGGGCTATCCAGCGCATTCTGATCTCTGATTGGTCTGTTTCCACATCCCTCGGAGCCTCACGCACAACAGACGGGAGCCAGGCGCATGAATCGAGACATCGGCAGGCTGCTCGATGAATGGGAGTACACGGGGCCCGACAAGCTCATCGTGCGCAAAATCAAAGGAGAAGACGGCCGGACCAGGATTCAGATGCGCGTGGATCTCGGTATCCTGCAGATGGAGTGGTCCGGCCGGCCGGACGGCGGAACGCCCCACGGGAAAGCCTCCCTGCTGGACCACTACCTGGAACGACTCGAAAAACGGAAGGCGGACAAGGGTCCGGACGCGCAGCTCAATCTGTCCCACGAGGACTGCGTGAACCTGCAGTCGGAATCGCTGCAGTATTACTACCGGCGCATCTGCATGTTCGAGCTGGAATCCTATCACGAGGCCTGCCGGGACGCCGAGCACAATCTGCAGATCATGGATATGGTGCGGACCCATGCCGAAAACGACGACGACCGCCTGTCCTTCGAACAATACCGGCCCTTCGTCATCATGCACCGTACCCGTGCGCGAAGCCTGATTGCCACGGGCACGGGCGATACCGACAAGGCCTTGCATCATATCGAAGAAGGCATCGAAGAGATCGAGACCTTCTTTCGTTCCTATGACCGGAACGACCTGGTAGAGGAAAGCCAGGAGCTGAAAATACTGAGAGACATGGCCGAGGAGATCCGAAAACAGCAGCCCCGTTCCGAGGAAGACCGGTTAAGGGCGGAATTGACGGAGGCCGTCGAGAACGAGGAATTCGAACGGGCCGCCGAAATACGGGACGAACTGAAGAAGTTCGACCTGCCCTAGACCGGAGCCCCCTTTGCTTTCCTGGATCAGAAGCGCCGACCGTCAACTCATCCTCTTCGTGCTTGGCGCGGTCAGCATGGGCCTCTCGATGGGCCTGGGTGAGATCAGCTTCAACAACTTCCTCAGCGACACCTACCACATGGACGCGATGAGCCGTGGCGAGCTCGAGTTTCCCCGCGAGTTGCCGGGCTTCCTCGTCGCCGCTTTCGCCGGCATCCTGTTCTTCTGGTCCGAACTTAAAATGGCAGCCCTTTCCATGGCGCTGATGGCCGTGGGGTTCCTGGGGCTTGGATTTTACGGTGATCTGTACGGTCTGATGCTCGTTTCCATGATCATCTGGAGCATCGGCATGCACCTGCAGATGCCCGTGACGCGGACGATCGCCCTTCGGCTGGCCCGCGAAGGACGAGGCGCCACGATGCTGGGCCGCCTGAGCGGCATCCAGACAGGCGCCGCCATCCTGGGCAGTATCCTGCTCTGGATGGGACTGGGCGGCACTTCACTGGGCTATCTGCCCGTTTTCGCCCTTGCCGCGCTGGTGGCACTGGGGGGCGTCTACTGCTACCTGGCGATGCGTCCCATAGAGGGGCACACGGGCAACCGCCCCACCTTCATCATGCGGAAGCGGTACACCCTGTTCTACCTGCTGAACATCCTGTTCGGCGCGCGAAAGCAGATCTTCATAACCTTCGGTCCCTGGGTATTGATCAGCATCTTCGACAAACCGGTATCCACCATCGCCTCGCTCCACCTGGCCGCATCCGTTATCGGCATGTTCTTCGCGCCGCAACTGGGCAAGCTGATCGACCGGTTCGGGGAACGCCTGGTGCTGATGATCGACGCGGTACTGCTCGTCGGGGTGTGTCTCGGCTATGGCTTCGCCGCGGAAATGGGGCTGGGTGCTTGGACGGTGGACCTCATCTATGCCAGTTTCGTGCTCGACCTGGTCCTGTTCAACGTCAGTATCGCGCGGACCACCTACGCCAGCAAAATCGTCGTCAAAAAGGACGACCTCACCGCGACCCTGTCCCTGGGCGTAACCATCGACCACGCGGTGTCCATGTCCATTCCCACACTGGGCGGACTGGTCTGGGTCATCTACGGCTACCAGCACGTCTTCATCGGTGCGGCCATCGTCGCCGTCCTGACCCTGATCGCCACCAGTTTCATATCCGTGACCCGCCCGGGTTCGGGCCGGGTGAGCCAGGCGGAGGCGGCCGGGTGAGGGATCCGGCCGGAGGCAGGAATCCGGTTGACGAGAAAATACGCCGGTCGCGGAACGAGCCGGCTACACCATCCTGACTGAGGCGTCAGCCGGTACCGGGACGAGTCAGGCAGACTAGCCGCCCGCCATCCAGCCGCCATCCACCACGATCAGTTGTCCCGTGAGAAAATCGGAAGCCGGAGCGGCCAGAAACACCGCCGTGCCCGCGATATCCTCCGGTTCGCCCCACCGGCCGGCCGGCACCCGGTTCAGGATGTAGGCACCCCGCTCGCTTTCTTCGACAGGCCGGGTCAGCGGGGTCCGGATGTATCCCGGACAGATGGAATTGACGTTGATGTTGTACCGCGCCCAGTCGATCGCGAGTTGATACGTCATGGAAGCGAGGCCGCCCTTGGCGGCCGTGTATGCGGGAATGAGGGGAATACCCGTAATGGCGGACAGCGAGGCAATGTGAATGATCTTGCCGTATTTGCGCTCTATCATGTGCCGGGCCGCAAGCTGGGTGAGAAAAAAAGTGCCCTTCAGGTTGGTGCTCATAACCTGGTCCCAGTCCTCCTCGCGGTAGTCCTCCGGCGGCGTGCGTACGTTCACCCCCGCGTTGTTGACCAGGATGTCGATCTGCTGCCACGTATCCAGAACCGTTGTCACCAGGGCTTCCCGGTCTTCGCGATTCGATATGTCCGCTTCCACGACCAGCGCTTCGCCGCCAAAGCCCTTGATATCATCCGCCGTATCGTCGAGCCGTGACCGGGTCCGCCCCGCCAGGACGACCCGGGCGCCCGATTCGGCCATGGCCGTCGCGATGCCCTTGCCGATGCCCGTTCCCGCGCCGGTTACGATGGCAACCTTCTCCTTGAGTGAAAACCGCTCGAGATTCATTTGCGCTCCTGTGCGTCTGCCGATCTGCTGTAAAGAGTTGACAAGAACCGCCCGGAACCGGTAACTGTTTCGTGTCGGCCGGCCGGGACGTACCGAGCGAACGGGATACGTCGGACGGCCGGGATGTGCCGGGCGAGTCAATATACAGCACCGCGCCCTTCGCGGCAATGGGACAAAGCGCGACGCAGGAGGCAAACCACGGCATGGGCACACCCGGATATTCCGAACCCGCAAAGCTGATCTGCGCCGTCATGGGGCAGGACGAGGCCATGCTGAACCGGGGACGCGATCTCATGGCCGAACGGTACGGCGAGGCGGAACTGACGAGTCCGGTATTCGAATTTTCCTTCACGTCCTACTACGAACCGGAAATGGGAGCCGGGCTGGTCAAGCGGTTCATCGGATTCGGACCGCTCGTGGACCCGGCGGATCTTGCCGGGATAAAGCGAACGAGCAATGACCTCGAAGCCGGAGTGGCGCGGCCTGACAGCCTGCCGGGACGGGGCGTGAACATCGATCCGGGTTACATCAATGGCGGACAACTCGTCCTGGCGACCACCAAGAACTACAGCCACCGCATCTATTTAGGGAACGGGATCTACGCGGAGTTGACCCTGTTGTATACCCGGGGCGCCTTTACTCCGATGCCCTGGACCTACCGGGACTACCGCACCGATGAAGCCCTCGCCTTCTTCGCCCGGGTGCGCGGTGCCTTTCTCGCTCAACGGGGAAAACCGCAGCCAGGTGGATCACAAGCGCCTGCGAGATGAAAATCACAATCCCGCTCATTTTGTCTTGACCTGTTTTCAGAGACCGGTTTATTATACCGGTATACCGAACATCCACAACGATGACGATCGTTTCTCCAGGCGGACCGGCCCCTTTAAGTCGGCGTAATACCGTCATCGCTCATGTGGCCACTCGCGATAAATGACACCAGGCTAATCCCGGTCAGGTAGAAAGATTGTATACAATGATTCGTCTCAAAGTATATGATGTCGGGCCTCCCTATCCCCTCCACGCCACCCCGGTACTCTGGCTGGCCGACGAAGAGGAAGAGCAGGTCCTGATCCTCTTGATCGGCATCGCGGAAGCCTTCGCAATCAAGAGCCAGATCGACGCCAGCGAAGAAGCGCCGCCGCGCCCCATGACGCACGATCTGCTCAAGTCCGTCTTCGAGCATTTCGACGCCGAGGTACAGTTCGTCCTCATTTCCGAACTGCGCGAGCAGCAGTTCTACATCGCGGAAATACACGTGAAGGCCAACGGACAGACCATGACCATCGACTCGAGGCCCACGGACGCCATCGCCCTGGCCCTTCGCGCCGGCGCGCCGATCTACGTGGAGGAAGAGGTCATGCGCGTGGCGGGCAAGCGGATGCCCAAGAACAAGGACGGGAACGGAGAGGACGATATCGCGGCGTCTATCGAGGAGCTGGAAGCGGAAGCGGGAGAGGAGGGCAAGGTTCCTGCGGCGCAGGTGGCCGCCGAAGAATTGATGGAAGCGGTGGAGATCAAGAGTCCGCCACGCACCCCGCTCGAGACGGCGCGCCAGAAACTTCAGGCAGCCATAGACGAGGAACGGTACGAGGACGCCGCCCGTCTGCGCGACGAGATCAACCGCCTGGAACAAAGCGCCTGAAAGGGTAGCGTGCGAGAAGCCATCACGATGTGGAAGTATACCAGGATGGTCGTCCTGGTAGCCCTGACGGCAGCCATGTATGCCGCCGTCCTCATTCCCTTTAAACTCCTCCCCATCATTCCCGGCATTACCGAGCTCCGGCCGGCCAACGTGTTCCCGGTCATCTGCTCGCTCATGTTCGGTCCCGCCGGCGCGTGGGGCGCGGCCTTCGGCAACCTCATCGGCGACCTGATGGGCGGCACCTACGGGCTGGGCAGCTACTTCGGCATGCTCGGCAATTTCCTGCTGGGCTACATCCCCTACCGGCTCTGGCGCATTCTGACCACGAAAGAACCGGGCGCGTGGTCGCCCGCCATGCTCGTGCGGTACCTGTACGTCACGCTGCTGGCGAGCATCGCCTGCGGCGTGACGGTCGGCTGGGGCCTGGACACCCTCGGGCTCGTGCCCTTCCACGTGCTGGCGCCTCTCATTTCCCTGAACAATTTCGTTACCGCGGCGATTCTGGGGCCGCTGCTGCTGCCCGTGCTCTATCACCGGGTCAAGCAGTGGGGCCTGCGCTATCAAGACGTCATGGACCCCGCCGATCTCTCCAGGGGCCGGCTCCCCCACGTCGCCCACGTGATCATGGTGGTGGCCCTCTTCGGCAGTCTGTACGCAGGGATTTCCATATCGCTGGGTATGAACGAGGAAGCTGCGGGGACGATTCCCCTGCTCTTCGGTCTCGAAATCACCGCGCCCGAAAGCCTGCTCATGCCGGTTGGCGCCAACGTCGGAATGGGACTGCTGCCCTTGATGGTCTTGCTTGTGATCGCCTGTATCCTGATCTGACCGGAAAATGCGGCGACGCGAAATGGTAATCAAGGCGCCGCGAATCTATTTGAACCTACCGCGACCGGAGGACACCGCGTCATGAAGATTGTCGATGTAGAACGAATCGTCGTGGATGTGCCCTTCACCGAGCGCCAGACCCGTATTACCGAGCGGGAGGTGTACAACTGGTCGATCCTGGAACTGTGCCGGGTGACGACGGATACCGGGCTGGTCGGCTGGGGGGAAACGGTCATTCACTACACCTGGGCGCGGGTCACCGACGACGCCGTGAACCGGGTCATCGGGAAGAGTCCGGCCGACGTGATGAACGACGATACGCTTGGCGCCGGACTTCAGATGGCCCTCTTCGACGTGGTCGGAAAGGCGCTTGGCGTGCCCTGCTACAAGCTGCTCGGGAACAAGGTGCGGGACTGGTCGCCCATCTCCTGGTGGTCCATCGACGCCTCGCCGGGAGACTGGCTGGCCGAAGCACGCGACGCGGTGGCCCTGGGATATACCAGCTTCAAGATCAAGCAGCGGCCCTGGTGGGACATCTTCGCCCAGGTGGACGCTATCGCCACGGGCATCCCCTGTTCCTTCAAGCTGGACCTCGACGCCAATGCCACGATGCAGAACGCGGCCGCGGCCATGCCCATCATACAGAAGCTCGCGGAACACGAAAACGTGGCCATGTTCGAATCCCCCATTCCACAGACCGACATCCTGGGCAACCGACAGCTTAAGCGGGTCATCCCCCGGCCCATCGCCATGCATTTCGGCTCGCCGCCCTACATGACGGCCATCCGCGAGGAAGTCTGCGACGGCTTCGTCATCTGCGCGGGGAAATCCGAGGTAATGCGGCAGGGCCAGTTGAGCGCCGAGGCCAACATGCCCTTCTGGCTCCAGCTCGTGGGCAACGGGCTCACGACGACCTGGGCCGCCCACCTGGGTGCCGTGCTTACGCACGCCACCTGGCCGGCGATCACGTGCATCAACCTCTACAGCCACCACCTGCTGACCAAACCCATAGAGGTCGCCGGCGGCTTCCACCGGGTACCGGAGGAACCGGGTCTGGGCGTGACCGTGGACGAAGAGGCGGTGGAGCGTTGGAGGGTGTCTGACGAGACCGTCCAGGAACAGAAGGAAAAGGGCGAACTGTACGACAAGCCCAAACCTCGGATCATCAATTCCGTGATCTACCCGGACGGCACCCGGATACATATCGCGCCCATGAACCGGGCCTACGGATATTTTGTTCAGGGTAACGGACCGGCCCACGCGGACGGGGTCTGTCTCGAGATCGCGCACGACGACGGCTCGAAGGATTGGGCGGATCTCTACGAGCGGGCGTTAGAGCATCCGGTGCGCAGCCGGGGCTAGAATACAGGAGACGGATATTCATGATTAAAATCGCGGAGATTCTCAGCACGGGCCGCAACACGCTCTGGGACCAGGTCAAGCAGATCGGCGTGGATCACGTGGTCACCAGCATGCCGCCCGCGGTGGGCAATGAAAAGGGCTGGGAGTACATGCCCATGCTGCGGATGAAGAACAATTTCAACGACGCGGGCTTCGATGTGGCCGTCATCGAAAGCACGCCGCCGATGCACCGCATCAAGCTGGGTACGGAGGGCCGGGAGGAGGAACTGGACAACGTCTGCACCTTCATCGAAAGCATGGGCCGCGTCGGCATCAAGACCTGGTGCTACAATTGGATGGCGATCCTGAACTGGACCCGCACCTCTTCCACGGTCCCCTCTCGTGGCGGCGCTGTCGTCACCGGCTACGACCACGCCATGATGCAGAACGCGCCGCTGACCGAGGCGGGCGAAGTATCCGAAGACCAGTTATGGGAAACCCTGCACGAATTCCTGGAGCGGGTAACGCCCGTCGCGGAACAGTACGGCGTGGAAATGGCCATGCATCCCGATGATCCGCCGCTCTCGCCGCTGCGGGGCATCGGGCGCATCATGCGATCGGTGGACAACTTTCAGAAACTCCTGGACCTAGTGCCGAGTCCCATGAACGGGGTCACCTTCTGCCAGGGCAACTTCGCCCTCATGACCGACGACCAGCCCGCGGCCATCCGCCACTTCGGCGCGCAACGCAAGATCTTCTTCGTCCATTTCCGGGATGTCCGCGGGGACGTGGAGAACTACGTGGAGACCTTTCACGACGACGGCCCGACCGACATGATGGAATGCCTGCGCGCGTACCGAGATATCGGGTTCGAAGGCGTGCTGCGCCCGGACCACGTGCCGACCCTCGCCGGCGAAGACAACGACCATCCGGGGTACTCGGCCCTGTGCCGGCTGTACGCGGTCGGTTATATCAGGGGATTGAGGGAGGCGGTGTACCGGGAGGACGCGTAGCGTCGACGACAACGGGCTAACGGCCTAGATCCACGCGGTAGCGGCAGGAAGGCGCGGAGCAGGCGGCACCAGCGGCCCCGGGTTGCCCGTGGAGGCGGGTTGCCCGTGGGAGCAGTCAGCCGGTCAGCCGTCCGGGTCCGGATGGATCGAGTCGACCCAGTACACGTTTTCCGGTTTCTCCACCGGTTCGATGTCCAGGTTGACCACGACCGGATCCATGCTGCTACGGCACAGCACGCACTCCAGGGGTTCGTCGGTACGTGCGTTGATCTCCTGGTGGGGCACGTAGGGCGGCACGTAGATGAAGTCGCCCGGTCCCGCCTCCGCCACGAACTCCAGCCGGTCGCCCCAGCGCATCCGCGCCCGGCCCTTCACCACGTAAATCACGCTTTCCAACTCGCCATGATGGTGGGCGCCGGTCTTCGCGTTCGGATGGATGGTCACCGTGCCGGCCCAGATCTTGCTCGCGCCGGTCCGCGCGTGGTTGATCGCCGCGGCCCGCGACATGCCCGGCGTCTGCGGGGTGTTGGTGTCGAGCTGGTCGCCGGGGATGACCTTCACCCCGTCATCGCGCCATTTCGGATCGTCATGCATGGCTTGACCCCTTCAGCTGCCGCACGTAGTCACTTTGGAGCGGGCTTATCATCCAGCCCGAGCCTGTGCAGCTAGTGATTCAGTCCGAGCTGTGCGCGCAACTTCACGTCCGCCACACTGTTCTTCATCCAGTAGTCCAGCATCAGCCGCTTGTTCAGGACTGCCGTGGTGACCAGTTCCTTCTGTGTGCCATCCTCCGCGAACTCGACTTCCTCCCAGGACTCGATCTCGTGGGGGAAGTCCTTCTTGAAACGAATGGTCAGGGTGCGGTTCAATTCAGGATAGTATACCAGATTGTATACCATCAGATCAGGCTCTCGCACGTCCGGCATCAGGATGGCCGTGGCGTTCACGGTCCGCCACACGGTGTGGTCGAACCGCTGGTACAGCGTACCCGGAATCATGGTGACGTTACCCGTCGGCAGGGCGTCCGGATTCAGGCGGATCGTCGTCCAGATCTCGTCTTCCGTAATGGCGTCCTCGAGGTTGGTGACCCGGTCGCCTTCGCTCTCGAAGTACGAATACTGCTGGACGTAGTACTGGTCGTCCAGCCGGTTCAACTGGACGAAGGCGTGGCCGCACCATTCCTGGACCGACGTCGTGATCTTCAGGGTCCGAGGAAAGCGGTCCCCGTACACCGGGGTAAAGACCGAAGTCATTACGGTGTAAGGATATACACCCGTATTGAACTCGCGCAGGGCGTTCAGTTTGAGGACCTTGACGGCGTCATTCCCGGCCTCGCCGGGCCGGTCGAGCTTGACCTGTTTCCGGGCCGAGAAATCCTCCGTCACGAAGATGAGCACCGCGTCTCCATCGTGAAGTTCGCCGTAACGGGCCTGCTTCAAGGTGTAACTCGTAATCTCCGCCTTGCCCTGGTACCAGTAGTCGCCGAACGTGACCGGTTTGTCCCGGGCGGCGTCCGTGCCGTCTCCGGCCAGCCCGCACCCGCCGGTCAGCCCGATCAGCACGGCCAGCACGGCCATCGAACCGACCAGCACTCTCAGGAAGTATCGTTTCATTGAATCACCTCGCTATCCCCTGGGATTTCGGGAGAGTAGGCGAAGGGCCGCGATCCCAGCATCCGAATGCCATAGACTGCCATGGAGACCAGTCCCCAGGTGAGTCCGACCACCACGCCCGCGTCGACGATGCCGCGCCAGGGCTGGGGCAGGTACCGGATCAGGAAGATCAGAATCACGATCCCGAAGGTCAACAGCAGGATGTTTCGCCGCCGGTCGGGATTGATATGTATGTATCCGGCGAGGAACAGAGGCGCCAGGAAGAGCCACACGGGACGAGGGTTATGGTAAAGGTACCACGCCCGGGCAACCACGCGGGGAGAGAAGTTCCGCTGAAAACCCTCGTAGCCCTCCGAATGGGCCATGAACAGCACTACGGCGGCCAGCGATACCCAGTGGTACCACAGGAACGGAACGTTTTCAAAGGCATCGATGGTGACGGAGAACAACCGGACGATGGCGTAAAGCAGGACCGCACAGATAAAGGAAAGGCCCCATGCCAGGCCGGCGATGGAGAGCAGTCTGCTTTGTGTCCCCCGCGTACGCTCCGTCATGGACGCCCCTTCAATGTGCGTTCCATGTCCCGCTGGGCGTCCCGTTCCATGATGGTCCGTCTGCGATCGTAGTCCCGCTTCCCCTTGGCCAGGGCGATTTCCACCTTGGCGCGTCCCCGTTTGAAATAAAACCTCGTGGGGATGAGGGTGAGTCCCTTTTCCACGACCCGGCCGATCAGCTTGCGAATTTCCGAGCGATGCAGGAGCAGCTTGCGTCGGCGGGTCGGCTCGTGGTTGAAATGGCTTCCCTGCTCGTATGGCGAGACGTGGACGTTGTACAAGTAGACCTCGCCGTTATCGACCGCGGCGTAGCTGTCCGTCAGGGCGATCTTGCCCGCCCGCAGCGATTTCACCTCCGTGCCGGTCAGCACGATCCCCGCCTCCCAGGTCTCCAGGAAATGGTAGTCGTGCCGCGCCTTCCGGTTAACTACGATGACCTTGATGCCGTCGGCCCCGTTGGGTTCGGCGATTTGACGTTCTGATGCTCTGGCCATGGCTGCCTCGAATCGGCATAGCTGATCCCAGTTACGCTATCCGCCCTGCTTGACAATCGGCGGCTACCGGAATATATTACGTCTGCGGTTTTATGACAAATGATATGTGATGCCGAAGTGGTGGAACTGGTAGACACGCTGTGTTCAGGGCGCAGTGGGCTTTCGCCCGTGAGAGTTCGAATCTCTCCTTCGGCATTCGGGTTGGACACCCGCATGATTTCATGCGGGTTTTTTTGATGGTATGCGGTTATGGAGACACAGATCCGGCCTGTCTCCTGTCGCGAATCCAGTGGGCGTAGCGTTTCGGATCGATCCGGATCACGTCCAGAGGTTCCACAGTCACGCGGGATGCCCTTTGCCATGCGTCTACCTGTTCGAAGGTGTCGGAGGGAAGAATGTACACGTAGCCCGGCCGGTCCAGGTCGAGTGAACCGACCTCGAGGTCGATGCGCGGCTCTACGTTGTCGTCGAGGTCCTCGGGGCGTTCTATCCCAAGATCGACCCCGAAGCTGAATCCGCCGCCGTCGATCGGCCTGATCGGAAGCGAAAACGCTATGGCAATGTTCCGCAGGTGGGTAGCGTAGACCGCGGTCAACTGGTCTTCGCCCGGACCTACACCGCGAGCGGTTTTGGGTTCCAAGCGAGCGAGTTTTTCGGCGCTGCCGTGGTAGAGTACGGGCGGTTTTTCCGCCTGATCGCTCATTGGGATTTCATGCCTTCTCGCAATATGGATGACTCGAAGTATCGTTCCTGGAACTCCGTAAGGTCGCGGATTCTCTCATCGGTGAAATACTCGCCATCGGGAACTACCACGAGCTTGTCATCTGCATCATCCGATCTCCGGATCACCGCGATACACCGGCCCGTGAAACACTTGACCGGGCTGTCCACGCCCAGCACGTAGGCATCCAACTCTTCGGCGTCCAAGCCCGGCACGCCGGGAACGAATCCGTAGTTCACCGGGTAAGTGAAATCATGTTCGGGATGCCGGGAACCGAGGGGTCGGTCTAGCTTGACATCGACCGTCTTACCGATGAACATCCGGGAATCCATGATTTGAACACGCTCACTGGTCTCTTTTTCAGGCATAGTAGGTTTTTCTAGGACTGGCAGTATCTTTACATCAGAACGGTCACTGACTGGATCTACGTTAATCCAATCTTCGAAAAGGGTCAATACTCTATGCGCCCGGGTACGCTGGCCGACTACAGCATCCTGCTGGCACTGTGGTTCATGATGTTCGCCGCGAGCAGCCAGACGATGATCATGACGCCACTAATGCCCATTGTACAGACGCAATTCGCGGTGCCCTCGGAATACCTGGGCACGCTGGTCACCGCCTACGCCGTCATGCTGGGCATCTGCGCGTTGATCACCGGCCCCCTGTCGGATGCAGTCGGCAGGCGCCGGATTCTCATGGTCGGCACCGGTGCCATGTGTGGGACCCTGTTCCTGCACAGCTTCGTTACGGACTACCTCTCGCTGCTGCTGGTCCGGGCGGTGTCCGGGATGGCAGCCGGCGTGCTGAGCGGCGTGGCGCCGGCCTATATCGGGGATCACTTCCCATCTGAAAGGCGGGGGTGGGCCAACGGCGTGGTCATGACCGCCATCGCATTCGGGCAGATCGTGGGTATCCCGGCTGGAACGATCCTTGCCGATCGCTTCGATTTCGCCACGGCCTTCATCTGCTTCTCCATACCCATGGCGCTTTCGTTCGTGCTGGTCTGCACGCTGGTCCAGCAGCCCGTCGTCGCCCGGACGCGCCTTTCTGGTATCGGATCTGTCGTCAAGCGGTACACTTCCATGTTCACGGCACCGGAGACCGCGGCGGCCATTGGCGCATACTGTGTGATGTTCATGGGAATTGCCTTCTACGTCATCTACCTGGTCGTGTGGACCAAGGAGGCCTTCGGGGTGTCGGGCGACGAGGTAGCATCCCTGTTCGTGGTCTCCGGCATCGCCAGCGTGATCGTGGGACCCTGGGCGGGGCGCTTATCGGACCGGTGCGGCCGGAAAGTCATGATCGTAGGCGCCTGCCTGGGCCTCTTCCTCCTCATGTCGCTGACGACGGCCATCATGACGGAATTCTGGATCGCCTATCCGCTCTTCTTTACCATCATGTTGCTCGTGTCCGCCCGCATGGGCCCTTTTCAGGCGCTGCTTTCCGAGATCGTTCCGGCGGAACGGCGCGGTTCGCTAATG
The DNA here is from genome assembly GCA_026706345.1 of Gemmatimonadota bacterium. Lineage (NCBI taxonomy): Bacteria > Pseudomonadati > Gemmatimonadota > Gemmatimonadota bacterium. The sequence continues at coordinate 24,994 of JAPOYX010000140.1, forward strand.
AGCCTGAGTATCGCGACCGGTCAACTGGCTATGGGACTGTGCAGCGCGGCCGCGGGTATTGTGTATACCGAGGTGGGTTACGTCTTCAGTTCGGCGATCGGAGGCGCGGGGATGCTCGTCATGGCATTCATCATCTGGCGGTATATACCCGAAACGCGGAAGGCGTAAGCGGGTTTGCACAGGCGGTGGGCGTCGGATGCGCTCTGCCCGACCTGCCCAGTCAGGCCGAATCCGCATGCAGCGCGTCCACGAATTCGGAGACGACAGCGTTGAACCGGTCGGGCTCCTCGTAGAACAGCACGTGGCCGCTGCGCTCGAAGACTTCCATCCGGGCGCCCGGGATGTGTTCGAACATGTACTGGCAGCCCGGAAAGGCGCCGCTTTTGCGACCCGTCGTGATCAGGACCGGAAGATCGATGGAAGGCAGCATGGGACGCCAGTCCTGCGCCCGGTAATCGGGGCCGAGCGTGACGCCCTGGGCCGGCGTGTTTTCCCTGCTCTCCGCGAGGAACCTGTCCAGTTCGCCGTCGGAGACATCGTAAGAGACGAACATCTTCCTGAGTTGCCAGCGCCTGCGCTTCGTCTCGTCCTCCGGCGGGGGTTCGGTCTCGGGTTCGGGCGGGTCGTGGACTTCGATACTGGGCACCTCGTCGACCAGCACAACCCCTTTGAGCCTGTAATCCCTGAAGAGTTCTATGTAGGAAAGGACCGTCCGGGCGCCGATGGACCAGCCGATGAGCGTGACTTCGCGGAGGTCGAGGGATTCGATGATTTCCCGCACGTCCGCAGCGTACCGGGCCGTGCGATGGCCCCACGGCGTCTTGTCCGACCGGCCGTTGCCCCGGGTGTCCACCGCGATAACCCGGAATCGCCGGCTCAGGGCGGGGACCTGTTTGCTCCACCAACCCAGGCTCAAACCGCCGCCGTGGATCAGGACAATGGGTTTTCCTCGACCCGTGTCTTCATAGTACAGCCGGACGCCGTCGTTGGCTTCGACGAAACCTGTGCGTTTCTCCAAGACCTGGCATCCTCTCCGCGTCCTCAGTTCACCCGGGTTTCGACTCCGACGCCGTCCGCGATACGCGGGTTCGGATGGAGAATGACATGATCGCCGGCTGCAATGCCTTCCAGAATTTCGGCCTCGATCCCATTTCGCTGTCCCACCGAGATTTCCCGCGATTTGGCCACGCCGTCTTCGACGGCGAATACGCCCCAGCTTTCACCGATCCTGAACAAGGCGCTGGACGGGACCTTGAGGACGTCCCCTTTCTCCCAGACGATGATCCGTCCCGTTACCCGGTAGCCATCGCCCAGTTCCGCAGGGGTCTCGTCCAGATCCACGATCACGTTGACCCGCTGTTCGTCCACGCCCAGCGCGGACACCCGCGTGAACGCCGCCGGCTCCACGCGGCTCACCTTGCCGGACAGCGGGTCCGGTCCACCCCACTCTTCGATCCATACCGTCTGTCCGACGCCGACCCTGACGGCATCGGTTGACAGCACGTCGATCATCACTTCCATGTCCCCCGGATCGCCCACTTCCAGCAGGGGCGTCCCCGCGGCGACGACCCGCTCGCTTTCTTCGAACCGGCGCAACACCCGGCCGTCTACCGGAGCGACGACGGAGAGAATGGCTTTCGCATCGCCGCGTTCCTCCCGGAGGGCCAGTAGCGCCGCCTGGGCGACCTCATGTTCGGAAACGGCCGCCCGGTGACGGAAGAGAGAGGATTCCAGCGAGCGTTCGGCGACCGTTGCCGCGTGCACGGCGCGCTCCAACCGTTCGCGCGAAATACTGCCGCTCGCGGCGAGTTTCTCGGCCCGTTCCCGTCCGCGGGCGGCTTCTTCCTGTTCTACCCGTGCGCGGGCGACGTTCGCCTCGGCCTCGCGGACCAGTGCTTCGGCCGTTTCGATCCGGGCGCGGGCCTCCGCGGACTCTCGGGAACCGAGGGGAGAGGGGGTGATGCGCGCCAGTTCGTCCCCCTTGCCGATCTGGTCCCCTTCTCGCAGGTCCGGCCTCGCCAGCCGGCCGGACGCCGGCGCCGTGATCAGGTAGCGCTGCCTTACGCGGGTCCTGCCTTCCTCGCTGATCGTCACCCGCATGGGTCCCACTTCCGCCGTGGCCGTGTCGACCAGGACCGGGGAAGGCATGAACGCCCGGACGATGAGTATCAGGACGATCGCGACGATCAGAATGGGAATGATGTGTTTGCGACGTATTTTCATAACAGGCTCGCGGTTTATTCCTGGGTCTTGAGCACGCCGACCAGATCCAGGTGGCGCAGTCTTCTATGGACGATGTAAGCGGACACCACGGCCGCCGCGGTAACGATCAGGAAAGCGAATGCGTAGGTCTTTTCGGTAATGACCAGCGGCATCCTGTAGAGTTCCTGCGCGGTGGCGTCCACGGCAAGATAACATAAACCCCATCCAATGAGAAATCCAATCGGTATCGCAAGCAGGGTAATGATGGCCTGCTCGCCCAGGAGGACGACGGATATCTCCCGTTCGGTAAACCCGAGCACCCGCAGGCTGGCCATTTCTCGATTCCGTTCCGCCAGGGCGATGCGGGCGCCGTTGTAAACCATGCCGCAGGCGATGATGCAGGCGAATACGGTCAGCGTGAACGTGGTGGCATTCGTGCTCTCGGCGATCGTGTCCTCGAATCCCTTGATCACGGCCTCGCGAACGGCAACGCCCGCCACGGCCGGCGTCTCCTTCAGCGTGCTGTACAACCGGGCCGCGTGAAGCGGATCGACGGAGAGATACGCACCGGAAATCGTCTGCCCTTCTCCCAGGAACCGGTTCAACGCGCGGGTATCCATGTACGCGGTGGTCCCGATCAGCTCGTCGACGAGCAGGGTTACCGGCAGCCGGCCCCGCATCCGCGATCCCTCCAGGACTTCGACGGCGAGCATATCACCCTCCCGAACCGCCAGGAGGTCGGCCAGGGTCTTGTTCAGCACGATACCTTCCGGCGGCAGGGACTGAACCCGTCCGTCCCGGTCGATCAACTGTCTCAGCTCTCCGGCGGGATCGAGGCCTGTGATGGCGGTCTGCTTCATCAGGTGACCGGACCGAAGCCTGACGGGCACGGCGCGGTACGGCTCCGAGCGGACGACCCCTGGGAGATGAGTCAGTTCGAATCGGGCTCTTGCGGGACGGGGCCCCGCGAAGACGACCGCCGCGTCATCGCGCTGCACGGTACGAAACTGGTAGTCGATCATGTAATCGATGGAGTCGAAAGTAAATCGCCCCATGACCAGGATCGCGACAGCCATGGCGATGCCGAAGGCGGACAACAGCGTCCTGGCCGGCCTCCGTTCCATGTTGCGGAAGATCATCCGCCACACCGGAGAGAACATGCGGTGCAAACCCAGGCGTTCCATCGCGAGCGGTCTGAATTGGAGCGGAGAATCCGGCCGCATCGCTTCCGCGGGAGGCATGGACATGGCCGCGCGCAGCGCCTGCAGGGTGCCCAGCAACGCGGCGGCAACGCTGATCACGGCGGATATGGCGATGACCTCGATATTCAACTCGTAGACCAGGTCGGGGAAACGGTAATAGGCCTGGTACATGCCGGTGAGCGGCCGGCCGATCCAGAAGCCGCCCAGGATGCCGAGTAGGGTGCCGCCGGATACCGCCAGCAACGCGAATTTCAGATAGTGCCATCCGATAGACACGTTGCGGTAACCGAAGGCCTTCAGGATGGCGATCTGGTCCCGCTGGGCGCGCACCATGCGGGAGAATACGATGTGGAGCAACAGGGCCGCGATCCCGAGGAATATGGCCGGCGTGACGTTGCTGGAAACGCTCAGGCCCAGGATTTCATCCGAAAGGAACTTGTTGGAGATCTGGGTGTCCCGGCCATAGGCGCCCGCACTTCCATAGGATTCGAGCAGCAGATCCATACGGTCGATCACGTCCCGCTCGCGGGCCTCCGGCGACAGGGCGACCGACAGATCGTTGAACCCGCCCTCCATGTCGAAGGCCGCGCCGAGGGCGTCGCGACTCATCCAGATCACGCCGAAGCGGAGATTGTCCGGGAAGATGGAACCGGATCCCTGCACTTCGTATACGTATTCGGGAGACAGGCCGATACCGACGACGCGCAGCGCTTTCCGCCGGCCGTTTATGACCGCCCCGATCCAGTCGTCGGGCACCAGTCCGTTGGCCAGGGCGAAGGCTTCGCTGATGACGACCTCCTCGGGCCGGCCCATCGCCGGGTAGCGGCCCTCCTGGATCGCGATATCGTTAAGCACCGGCCTACGCTGTTCGGGCATGGAAACCAGCCGGCCAGTCGCGGGCTCCTTCAGGCCTGGAACGTCCAGGTTCACGTCCATCACGATGCGGGTGCGGACACTCGAAACACCCGGTATCCGGGCGATGCGCTCCGCGGTCGATGCCGGCGCCCGTTTGACGCCTGCGAACACGTCGGCGAAACGGTAACGGGTGTAGTAGGATTCCTGCGACTCCAGCAGGGCGATATAGGTGTGGCGCGAGGAGACGTAAACCATGATCCCGCAAGCCATCACGAGCGTGATGGCGATGACCTGACCGCGCATGCGCGCCAGTTCGCGGAACACCTTGCGGTTCAGGATGGTCATGGCTGTCCCGTTCCGGGGAATGTGGTGGATCGATTCGGGCTGACCGGCCTGAAGGAACCAGTAGTCGGCCACCTACCGGGTCAGTTCGTCGGGCCGGCCAGCTACCAGGTCAGTTCGTCCGGCCCGCTGGCTACCAGGTCAGTTCGTCCGGCCGTTTCTTCGTCGGATTGGCATAGATGTCGATGATCTCGCCGCTGCGCAGGCGGATGACCCGGTCTGCCATGTCGGCGATCGCCGCGTTGTGGGTAATGACGGCTGTCGTGGTGCCCAGCGTGCTGTTGACCGTCTCGATGACTTCCAGCACCCGCTTGCCGGTCGCATAGTCCAGGGCGCCCGTGGGCTCGTCGCACAGGAGCACTTCCGGACGCTTCGCGATGGCCCGGGCTATGGCCACGCGCTGCTGTTCGCCGCCCGACATCTGGGCCGGGAAGTGGTGCATCCGCGGTTCCAGGCCTACGAGGCGCAGGGCGTCCTCCGGCGGCATGGGTTCATCGGCAATCTCGGTGACCAGCTCCACGTTTTCCAGCGCGGTGAGGCTCGGAATCAGGTTGTAGAACTGGAAGACGAAGCCGACGGACTTACGCCGGAATCCCGTCCTCTCACTTTCGTCCGCTCCGGTCATCTCCCGATCGCGATAGAAGACCTGGCCGCCCGACGGGACGTCGAGACCACCCAGGATATTGAGCAGCGTCGACTTTCCGCTCCCCGAAGCCCCCAGGAAGACGGCGAGTTCCCCCGCGTACAGATCCAGATCGACCCCCCGAAGGGCGGAAACGTCCACTTCGCCCATGCGGTAGACCTTGGAAATGTTTCGTGCCCGAAATACCGGTTCTGCCTGATCTACGGTCACTTTAAGGCCTCCCGGCTATGCGATTACGCCAAAAGCCGCGCGAAAAGGCGCCCGCAGTTGGCAATGTCGAGAAGCTTCGCGTGTCCTATCTGTCCCTCGGAATCCGAGCTTACCTGTCCCACGGATACCGGGCCGTCGGCTGGTTGACGTAGCGCTGCAGGCCTAACGTCAGCCGCGTACCGCAACCGGGCTCCAGGCGCACCGTGAAATCGGAATCCTCCACGGAAACCCGGCGGCCGTCGTGTTCGACTGCGTCCACCCGGTGTTCCCCGTAGGTACCGCCCTGTACGATCACGGTGCGTGCTTCGACCGGGTTGGCGTTCACCAGGTGCACGTCGAGTCCACCGGGGTCGATACGATCGATCAACACGGCCACGTCTTCCGGGACGCCGGGACGCCCGCGTTCCGGGTCGAAGTACCAGAGCCGGCAGTGCAGCGGACGGGCGTAGGCGGGCCTCGGCCCGCCGGTCATGAGGTTCACGAGGGTCTCGATCCGCGCCGGATTGAAGGGATTGGGATTGTCCGACAACCGCGTGTCCGGCGTCGACGTATCGCCGCGGATCTTCTCTACCTGCCCCCGCAGATCCTCGAAGTCCTGCTTCAACGCGTCCACGGGAAAACCGGGGTTTGACCCGTCCAGGAAGTTCAGCCAGGGATGGTCGCCGGTGAGGGCGCGGTCACCTGGATCCATAGACCAATCGTACACCTCGACCGCGCCCCGGTCATACGGTTCGGGCGCATAATCGTACCAGCCGTCATCGCCGTGCATGTGGGGATACATGGTGACACCGTCCACGGTTTTGCTGTTGGCGTTGACCGACTCGAGGACGGTGCGCCAGACATCCACGTACTTCTGGTCGCCGGAGAGCAACAGGGCGTTGCCGAAGCCATCCACGGCATGGGCGACGGCGTTCAGGGTGAAATTGTCCAGACGGCCGTGGCGATGGGCGAACACCTTGTGGTTCCAGCCGTAGACGCCGCCCCACCATCTGCCCTCGCAGGCGCCGCCGATGACGCCGTCCAGGCCCACGTTCGAGGGGATCACGCCCCCGTTGGCGTGGGTACGCTCCACCCACGCGTCCGCATACTCGAGTATCCAGTCCCGGTACTTCGCCTCCCCGGTGAGCGCATAGGCGTTAAACGCCAGTCCCGTGCACGTCAGGTTAAGCGGATGATCGCCGGCCACGTCGTTGTAGGTTTCGAACCGCTCGCACATTTCCGCGTAATCGCGCTGGCCGTGGAGCAGATCGAACCGACCGTCCTCCAGCGGATCGCCCACCCAGTCCAGGGCCGTGGTCTTGCGCAGCATCGGCCCCCGGCTGCCGTTGAACATGCTCCGGATCAACCGGTGCTCCGGGTCGTAGTTCTTCGCCTGCGGATCCTCGTCCATATAGAAGCCGGCGAACCTCCTCGCCCGGCGGATGTGGTTTTCATCGTCCGGATCGCAGTTCCCCAGGAGATTGAACACCACCAGGCCCTCCGCGTGGTGGGCCCAGTCGCTGTGCACCGGAAACTCCTTGTAGTACATGCCGTCCCGGGCGAAAGGCACGTCGACGGTCTTCGCCTCCGTGTACTGCCGGATATGGCCGTCCTGCGCGGTCTTGCACATCTCCCGGATGCGGTCTCCGCCGCCGAGCAGATAAACCAGCGGCCAGTGGGCCAGGTTCTCGATGGCATCGTCCGGACCGTCGAGGGCACCCCAGCGGGGCACGCATTCGAGATAGCCTTTTTCGTCGAAATACTTGTCGTAGAACAGTTCGAGTGCCTGGGTCATGGAGCGAATGAGTGATCGCTCCAGCAAAGCCCATTGAGGCGGTGCCATGGGCGTATCGATCCGAATCGTG
>JAPOYX010000141.1:0-2732 GCA_026706345.1 Gemmatimonadota bacterium
ACGCTTTCCCGAACCGCATGAATTTCGAGCAGCTCACGGGCCATGGCCTGAATGGCTTCCCTGGTCTTGCGCTTGACGCGCTCCCAGGACTGGCCGCCCAAGCGGTCCAGGCTGGGTTCTTTTCCGTCCGCGCCCGCATACTTCTGGACCAGATTGATGCGCTCAACCGGCACGTACAGTTTATCGCCGCCGACATATTCGAGGTGGAGATAGTCGCCCGTGGTATCGGCCACGCTCAGGTGCTGGAGCCCGTGATAGCGGGCAATGCCGTGGTCGGTGTGGACTACATAGTCGCCGGCAGCCAGTTGGCTGAGTCCGGTCAGATAGTCGGCCACCGGACGCGGCCGGGAACGCCGTCTGTGGCGGCGCTCGCCAAAAATCTCTTCTTCGGCCAGGAAGACCAGCCCATCCGCAGGCAGGGTAAAACCCTGCGACAGATGCCCAACCACAATCGCGGCCCGCGGGTGCTGGCGCTCTTTCCTCTGCACGTCCCACACCCGCGCCTGTTCGATGGGGAGTTCCAACTCATGGCCAAGCAAGAGATGTTGGAGGTGGTCGGCCTGGCGTTGACTCGAAACGGTCAGATAGACCTGTTGCCGCTCGTCCTGCCAGCGCCGGATATGCGCGACGAGAGGGACCAGACTTTTTTCCGCACCCTGAGGAGACGCACCGGGTCTCAGGCCAAGATGCAGTGTTGAAGTGACAGTACAATCGGCCGAAGAGTGAACGTCCCCAGCCTTTTCGTCTGGCTGGAGGGGACGTTTACTCTTTTCGACAGTTTCCAGGCCGCGCGCCTCGACGGTTAAGAAGGCCGCACGCCCGTCCAACTCCTGTTTCGCCGACAGGTAATAGTGCTCGGGAGGCGGCACAAACCGACCGGCCTCTCGGGCCGTGGCCACTCGTGATTCAAGCTGTTCCCAAAACGTCACACTCGCGTTTTCCTGTTCGGACGGGTCCAGGGACCATACGACCGTTCCACGGGGCAGATACTCCCCGAGGTGTTCCAGGTCAGGATAGAGATACGGCAGGAAGAACTCGACCCCAGGGAAAGGCAATCCGCTCTTGAGGTTCTCGATAATCCGCTGCTGTTCCCGATGGGAGATATCTCCTGCCTCCAGCGCCTCTTCAATCGTGCGCCAGGCGGCCTGGAGACGCGCGACCGAAAAGAAGCGCATGGGTAAAACCATGAGTTCTTCGCAGGCATCGAGCGAACGCTGCGAGGCCGGATCGAACGAGCGCATGGTCTCGATGTTGTCTCCAAGGAACTCGACCCGCAGTGGATGCCGGGCGAGCGGCGGGAAGAGATCGACAATCCCCCCACGGACGCTGATTTCGCCTTTTTCCTCAACCAGCGGGACCCGCCGGTAGCCCCACTGCAAGCAGTAATCGACGAAGGCGGACAGCGGCAGTTCTTCGCCGGTCCGCAGCCGGAAGGTGGCGGTGATGAATTCTTCCTGGGGCAGGAGCCGTTGCAGCAGGGCCTGGGCCGAGGTGACGAGAATGGGCGTGGCGACCGAGAGCGCATCGTACAGCCCCTCAATCTGCGCGGCGACAACCTCGCTGTTGGGAGACAGGCCGTCGGCCACCGACACGTCCCAGGCCGGGTAGTAGCGGACCCGCGGGGCGAGGTCCTGTCCGATAAAGAAGCGCAGGTCCGCGGCGAAGGTCTCGGCCTGTTTATCCGACGGCAGCACGCACAGCGTTGGCTGCGGCGTGTGTTGCAGATGACGGGCTATGAAAAACGCTCGGGCCGCGCCCTTGAGGCCGGCCAGGCGGATGACGTTGGGAGTGGGCGCGGCAGCACTGAGCCGCACTGTTGTCTCAAGGGCAACCGAGAGGGGAGCGGCGAGAGACGGACCCACATCCATGGACGGTATTAGCGGCTGGCCTGCTGCGCGGCAGCGACAATACCGAACAGGGGAATCGTGAGCTGTGTTTCTTCGGGATGGTCGGTCATGACCTCAACGCTGCCGCGTATCCGGCCCGGCTCGGTGTCGCCCGTGATATGCAAGCGCAACTCAAACTCTTTGCCCGGCGTGACCTCGGTCAGCTCGGGAACAACGTTGTCAAGCGAACTCCGCACCTGTCCGATGCCGAGGGGCTGGGCGGAGCGGTTCTTGATGCGCACCGTCCGCGTCTCGCCGACTCCCTGGCGGACGACCCCGAACGAGACCTGGGAGGGCGAGACACTGATATCGCCCTCGACGTTGCCTACGACCGAAATACTGATGGTCGGCTTTCTTTGGCTCGTGGTGGTAACCGTAATGGTGTCGTTGAGCGGGCCACGCGGCACGGTTTTGGAGACGCTCACCCGAAGCGCCTTGCCCTTTTTGCCCTCGACCTGGGCGTCTTCGGCCCGGACGCTGATGGCGGGATTGGCGTTGGTAATGTCTGTGATTTCCAGGGATTTGTTTTCATCGTACAGGACCGTGACCGTGCGTGTGGTGGGGGAGCCGCGCTGGAGCCGTCCCAGATACAGCTGGGCCGGCTGCACCTGCACCTCGACGGTAATCTCTCCCCGGAGCGTCAGGGTCGTGACCGGTCTGAGGGGATCGTTGGTATGGACACGGATGTCTTTGGCCTTCTGGCCGGCAAACCGCTTGGTGTCAAACGTGGCCTGAATAGTGCCCTCCGTGCCGGGCGGGATGGTATCCGCGGCAATCACCGCGGCGGTACAGCCGCACGAGGTTTTGACGGACTGCACCCGCAAATCCCGGTTGCCCTGATTGGTG
>JAPOYX010000141.1:2742-3258 GCA_026706345.1 Gemmatimonadota bacterium
TCATGCGTCACCTGTTCTCCCTGTTCGACCCGTCCAAAGTCGAACACGGGTTCGTCAACCTGCATCCGAGGACCGATGAAGGCCACCGTATCGGGGGTTGTGCTACTCCCGGATTCGGCGTGCACCCCCGGGGCGACACCGAGACAGGCCAGAGAGCAGAGGACGGTCAGCACAAGGGCGGCAGGAGTCCCGAAACGCATGGCTACACCTCCTTGGTGGTGCGTTGGGACGGGCGAGCCGCACCGTTATTCGAGCGGGCCAGAAAGGTGTCCAGATAGCGCGTGTGCACCTTGCCGGCTAAAAAATCCCGGTCGCGCAGAATTCTCTGGTGCAGCGGGATATTCGTTTTAATGCCCTCAATCTGATATTCCGACAGGGCGGCGCGCATCCGCTGGACGGCCTCGGCGCGCGTCTGAGCGCTCACAATGACTTTTGCCACCAGAGAGTCATAGTAAACGGGCACGCTGCTGTTCTCCATCACACCGGCTTCCACCCGGACCCCCATCCCGCCCGGGG
>JAPOYX010000142.1 GCA_026706345.1 Gemmatimonadota bacterium
CTCGACGACATCTTCCGAAACGCCGGCGGCATGGGCGATTTCGGCGATGAGTTCCTTGTCCACGCAATCATAGCCGAGGCGGTCCGCGACGATCTTCGCGATATCCTTCCCGCCGCTGCCGTATTCTCTGGCAACCGTTATGATGCTCATGATGGACTCCTTGTTACATACAACCGTCAAAGGAGACGGGAAAACCGATTGAAAGCGCCTCGCCATGCCCCGTCATGATCCGCTGAGCGAGACCACGGACTTCCTGGGTTCGCAGGGGTTTTCAACCGCCCGGTTCGGCGTGATCCTGGGCACCGGGTTCGGGGCGTGCGCACAGGCTGTGGAACAGAAATCTGTTGTACCTTATCGTTTCATCCCCCATTTTCCGGCGGCGACCGTTAAAGGCCATGAGGGCAACCTGGTCTTCGGCGCTCTGGGCGATGCGTCCGTGATCGTGATGCAGGGCCGGGTCCATCTGTACGAGGGATATGATATACGGCAAATCGCTTATCCGCTCGAGGCGATGCACAGGTTCGGCGTCGAAGTGCTGGTCGTTACCAATGCCGCCGGCGGACTGAATCCCCGGTACGAGGCGGGAGACCTCATGGTCGTACGGCACCATATCCATCCCATCGGACGAAAACTGATGGGAGACCTGACTGCGGAAACGGACGGCGATCCCTGTTACGATGACGCCTTGAGGGAGTCGCTTCTACAGATCAGTATACAAAGAAAACTGCCTGTTCAACAGGGAATTTTGGCGTGGATGCCCGGACCGTCCTTCGAGACACGCGCCGAAATCTCCCTGCTTAAATCACTGGGAGCGGACGCGGTGACCATGTCCACCGTCCCCGAAGTGCTGGCCGGACGGCGTCTCGGCATGCAGACCGCCGCCCTGTCGTGCATATCCAATACCTGGACGGGTCGAAAGGGGGAAACCGTCGACACCGGGGACGTGGTGTCAACGGTCGAATCTTCGGCCGGACAATGCTCCGATTTGCTGGCCCGCCTGGTCCGGCGGATGGCGCACCGGGGGTAGGCGTAGGCGGGCTCACGGCAGGCCGGCTAGAGTAGTCCTGCTTCGGTAGGGCTGTCGGGGTGAGCCGGATACGGTAGACCGGCCAGAGTAGTCTGGCTTCGGTTTCACAGTGCAAGCGAGAGAAATATGGCCTGGTTCGAAAGAAGACAGCGGGGACTGAATCCCCAGAAGCGCAAGGAAATCCCCAAGGGGCTGTGGGTCAAATGCGACAAGTGCGACGCCATGCTGTACAAGGCCGAGCTCGAGCGGGACTTCAACGTGTGCGGCCAGTGCGGGTTTCATTTCAAGATCGGCCACCAGGGCTACATCTCCCTGATCATGGATCCGGAATCCTTCGCCGAAACCGACGCCGACCTGCGCACCGTCGATCCGCTCCAGTTCAAGGAAAAAGAAAACTACCCGGACTACATGAAGCGGTACCAGAAGAGAACGGGCATGCAGGAGGCCGTGGTGTCGGGTACGGGCCGTATCGACGGCAGGCTGGTTTCCCTGTCCATCCACGACGGTTCTTTTCTGGCCGGCAGCATGGGTTCCGTGGTCGGCGAGAAGGTGACGCGGTCCATCCGGCGGTCGCTCGACCAGAAGATACCGTTGCTGGTGGTCGCCACCTCGGGGGGAGCGCGCATGCAGGAGGGCATTCTTTCCCTCATGCAGATGGCGAAGACGTCCCTGTGGCTGAACCGCCTGTCGGAGGAGAAGGTTCCCTTCATCGTCCTGATTACGAATCCGACCATGGCCGGCGTGATGGCGAGTTACGCTTCGCTGGGGGACTTCACCCTGGCCGAGCCGGGCGCCATGATGGGTTTCGCCGGCGGAAGGGTGATCGAGCAGACTATCGGCTCGAGTCTGCCGGAAGGATTCCAGACTGCGGAGTTTTTCCTGACGAAGGGTTTCGTGGACCAGGTCGTGCCGAGGACCAGGCTGCGGGAGACCCTGATCACGATCCTGAGCTATTTCCCCGACCGGGAGAAGACGGAAGAGGCGGAATCGGAAGTGTCATGATGCGCCTGCCGCCCGGCAGGATGGCGTTGTCCCGGTTCCTTTTGTACCGATCCGGAACGCGTGCGCCGGCGCCGGGCCCACGGGCACTATGATTCCAGCATGAGCTTGTTGAGCGAATCTTCCGGGACTACGGGATAGTCTCCGCTGAAGCAGGCCGTGCAGTACCCCACCCCGGGCTTTCCATACTCCTTGCCGGTCTTCACCATGCCTTCGATGGACAGGTAGCCCAGACTATCCGCCCCGAGATATTGGCGGATCTCCTCCACCCGAGTCTGCGAGGCGATGAGTTCGCCCCGGCTCTGCATGTCGATCCCGTAGTAGCAGGGATGGCGGATGGGCGGACTGCTGATCCGCACGTGCACCTCGGACGCACCCGCGCCGCGGATCAGCCGTACCAGCTGATTGAGGGTTGTGCCACGCACGATGGAATCGTCCACGAGGACCACGCGCCGGTTCCGTAGCACGCCCTGAACGGGGTTGTACTTCAGTCTCACCGTGAATTCACGCATCGACTGGTCCGGATCGATGAATGACCGCCCCACGTAGTGGTTCCTGATCAGGCCGATTTCGAACCGGATTCCCGATTGCTCCGAGTAGCCCAGCGCGGCGGTCGTGGCCGAATCCGGCACGGCGATGACGATATCGGCGTCCACGGGGTGTTCCTCCGCCAGCTGGCGGCCGAACCGCCGGCGGAACTTGTCGCTGTTTTCTCCGAAGACCTTGCTGTCGGGCCGGGCGAAATAGATGTACTCGAAGATACACGCGGCCGGCTCCGCCTCTTCGAAGGGGAAGAAGGACCGGATGCCCTGCTCGTCGATGACGACCATCTCTCCGGGTTTCACTTCCCGGATGTACTCCGCTTTCATGATGTCGAAGGCACAGGTTTCCGACGCGAGCACGTGGGCATCCCCGATGCGTCCCAGGCACAGGGGCCGGAATCCGCGGGGATCCCGGACGCCAATGAGTTGTGTCCCGGACAGGAATACGATGGAATACGCGCCTTCCACGTGCCGGAGGGCGTCCGCGATCATGGCGGGCAAATCGGGCTCACTGGATCGCGCGATGAGATGGAGAACGATCTCGCTGTCGGAGGAGGTACGGAAAATGGATCCGGACTCTTCCATCGACAGGTGCAGCGCGCCGGTATTGGTGAAATTGCCGTTGTGGGCGGTGGCCAGTTGCCCACGCTTGAAGTTGACCATGAAGGGCTGCGCGTTGTCGACGTTGGACGTGCCGGTGGTGGAGTACCGGTTGTGGCCGATGGCGATATGGCCTTTGAGGTCGCTCACCCGTTCGCCGTGGTCGTAGGCTTCGCTGACCAGTCCCATGGCCCGGTGGGATTCGATGTGATGGCCGTCGGAGACGGCCATCCCGGAGCTTTCCTGGCCGCGGTGCTGGAGGGCGTACAGCCCCAGGAAGGTCAGCCTGGCGGCGGCGGGGTCGCCGTAGATGCCGAAGACTCCGCACTCCTCGCGTATTTCGTCGTCTCCCCACATGGACTCGCCCCGGATATTTGATCAGGAAACCCACCGACATTATACGCGCCGGCTACCCAAATGTCCACCGCAAATTTGCGGAATCGACCGACTTTATATCCGGGCCATTTTCGTTGACACTCCGGGAGGCGAAACCTACATTGCACGAGGTTTAAATCCACTGATACGACCCACTTTTAAAGGAGAATCAATCCGTGGAACGAACGCTTGTTCTCATCAAGCCGGATGCCGTGCAGCGTGGAATGATCGGTCTCGTCACCGGCCGTTTCGAAAGCAAGGGGCTCAAGATCGCGGGCCTGAAGTTGATGCAGCTGACCGACGGGATCCTGAACGAGCACTACGCGCACCTGTCCGACAAGCCCTTTTTCCCTCGCATAAAGTCCTTCATGCGGGAAACGCCGGTGGTGGCTCTGTGCCTGGAAGGCGTCGACGCCGTGGACGTCGTGCGGAGCCTGTGCGGCGTGACGAACGCGCGCCAGGCCGCTCCGGGTACGATCCGCGGCGATTTCGGCATGAGCGTGCAGTGCAACCTGGTGCACGCCTCCGATTCCCAGGAGACGGCGCGGGCGGAAGTGCCCCGCTTCTTTTCCGAGGACGAACTGTTCACCTACGCGAAGGCGGAAGACACCGTCGTTTACGCCAGCGATGAGCGGTAGGCGTCCTTCCCCGGTCAGGCATGGACATTCTCACCGGTACCATCGAGCGCATCACCTACCAGAGCGAGGAGACCGGCTATACGGTCGCACGGCTGCGTCCCGAAGCGGACGCCTGCCGGACCGCGGAGAATCTCGCCCGCGCATCCACGCGGGACGGACTGCTGACGATCACGGGCGAACTGGCGAAGATCGCGGCGGGTGAACGGGTCGAAGTGAGCGGGTACTGGGTAACCCACAAGCAGTACGGCAAGCAGTTCAAAATCGTCGAATCCAAATCGATCCAGCCCACGACCACGGACGGCATTCGGAAGTACCTGGGATCCGGGCTCATCAAGGGACTGGGCCCGGCCAAGGCCGCCATGATCGTCGATCACTTCGGCGAGGACACGCTCGAGGTCATCGAAAAGACGCCGAGCCGGCTGTCCGAAGTGAAGGGCATCGCGCGGAAGACCATAAACGTCATCCGATCCGGCTGGGAGGAGCAGAAGCACCTGCAGGAGGTCATGCAGTTCCTGATCGGCCATGACGTCAGCATGGCCTACGCGGTTAAAATCTACAAGACCTACGGCAACGAGGCCATCAGACAGGTCACGGAGAATCCGTACCGGCTGTCCACGGACATCTGGGGCATCGGTTTCAAGACCGCCGACAAGATCGCCATGAACCTGGGGGTCGATCCCGGAGACCCGGCCCGGGTCCAGGCCGGCATCCGGTACGTGTTGGAGTCCCGGGCCGAGGACGGCCACGTATACGTCCCTTTCGAGGGGCTTGCGGAAGAGTGCATCGGCTTTCTCGAGGCCGATCCCGCCGCCATTCCCGCCGGCCTTGAAGCGCTGATCCAGGCCGAGGTCGTTATACGCAGCAATGACTGGATTTACCTGCAGCCCCTCTATTACGCGGAGCAGGGCATCGCGCGGCACGTCGCGCGCCTGGTCGATCATCCGCGCACGTCGCCGTCCCGCGAACGCATCGACGAACATATCCGGCACATAGAAAAGGAACGGGACATCGCCTTCAACACGGAGCAGCGTGAGGCGATACACACCTCCGCGTCCCAGAGTGTCATGGCGATTACCGGCGGACCGGGAACCGGCAAGACCACCTGCGTACAGGGCATTGTCTACCTGTTTCGCCGCGTGGGGGCGAAGGTGGCGCTGGCCGCGCCGACGGGCCGGGCCGCGAAGCGGCTGTCCGAAGTGGCCGGCGCCGAGGCGAAGACCATCCACCGGCTGCTCGAGTTCAATCCGGGTCTCATGGAGTTCGGCCGCAACCAGGATAATCGGCTGGAAGCCGACCTGGTCATCCTCGACGAGTCCTCCATGGTGGATACCGCCATGATGAACGCCCTGCTGCGAGCCGTGAAGACCTCCGCCCGGTTCATCATGGTCGGCGACGTCGACCAGCTGCCTTCTGTGGGCGCGGGCAACGTGCTCAGGGACATGATCGACTCCGGCCAGGTTCCGGTAGTCCGCCTGACCGAGATCTTCCGTCAGGCGCGGGAAAGCAGCATCGTGATGAACGCCCACCGGGTGAATCAGGGCGAGATGCCGGACACGAAGAACAGGAACCAGGGCGATTTCTTCTTCATCAACGAGCCCGACCCGTCTGCCGGCGCGGATCAGATCGCCGAACTGTGCACGGACCGCCTGCCGCGCAAATACGGCCTCGATCCCTACAACGATATCCAGGTGCTCACCCCCATGTACCGCGGCGAGATCGGCGTGGATCAGCTCAATCAGAGGCTTCAGCAGGTGCTGAATCCGTCGGGGTCCGCACTGAAGCGGGGCGACCGGGAACTGCGCGTGGGCGACAAGGTGCTGCAGACGCGGAACAATTACGGGAAAATGACCTTCAACGGCGACATCGGCCGCATAGGACACATTGATCCGGATGCCCGGACGGTGGATATCTCCTTCCAGGAGACCGTCCGTTACGATTACGGGGAACTGGACGAACTGATCCTGGCCTATGCCATCAGCGTCCACAAGAGCCAGGGGTCGGAGTACCCGGCGATCATCCTGCCGCTCTACAGCACCCATTACATCATGCTGCAGCGAAACCTGCTGTATACCGCCCTGACCAGGGCAAAGGCGCTCGTCGTAATCATAGGCATGCCCAAGGCGCTTGCCATTGCGGTAAAGAACAACCAGGTCGTCGAACGGTACACGGGCCTGCGGGAAGCGCTGGGTGAAATGGCCGGCGCCCGGTCCGGCGTCCTCCCCGGCCTGGCGACATGAGGTCCGGCGACATGACGGCTGACGACATGAGGCCCTGCGATATGACGGCCCGGAAAGCGAAATACACTTGACAGGGATATGGCGGGACCTATCTTGTCTCACTTGATATCCCACATGCGGAAACGCACGTTTCCCACGCGATTATCTGTATATGTAAACAGATCGAATTAACTGGCGTACAAGATGTTACAGGATTTAACTGCTGTACCGCTTCAGGAGGTACGCGTTGTCCGTCCGTGAAGAGGAACTGAGGGAAGACAGTCCGGAGCAGTACCAGAATCCGGATACCGCTTTGTTCGGCGAAGCGGACGAACCCTACCTGCCCGGCTTCAACCTGAAGACGATCTGGGCCTGCCTGTTCGTCGGTTTCGTCATGTTGCCGGGATCGATCTATCTGAGCCTGGTGACGGGCGGTCAGACCGGCGCGGCAGACTGGGTCACCGTCATCCTGTTCCTCGAGATCGCCAAGCGCTCCCTCGTCAAGATGACCCGGCAGGAAATCATGATCCTGTACTGGGCCGCGGCCGGGCTGGCCGCCGCGGGGAACGCGATGAACACGGGCATCACCGGCGGCCCCTTCGCCCACCTGATCTGGGAGCAGTACTACAAGCAGTCGCCGGAAGCCACGGGCATCGCCACGCTGATCCCGACCTGGGTCGTGCCGACCCTGGATTCCACCGCGATGGCGAGCCGGACCTTCTTCCACATGGACTGGTTCGTGCCCGTCCTCGTCCTCACCGCGGTGACCGTCCTCTTCGCCGTAAATTCCTACTCGATGGGATACATCCTCTTCCGGGTCACCAACGACGTGGAGCGGCTGACCTTCCCGCTGGCGCGGGTGCACGCGGGGGGCGCCACGGCGCTGGCCGAGACGTCGCAGAACCGGGAAGGCTGGCGATGGCGGGCGTTCAGCATCGGATCCGTGATCGGCGTATCCTGGGGACTCCTGTACGTAATGATTCCCATCCTGTCCAGCACGTTCCTGGTCACGCCCATAACCATTCTGCCCATCCCCTTCATCGATTTCACCACTAGTCTCAAGGAAGTGCTGCCCGCGACCATGGTGGGGATCGGGACCGATCTGGGCACCCTGTTAGCCGGATTCGTTCTGCCCTTCTGGGTCGTGATCGGCACCTTCGTGTCATCGGCCATCATCGCGCTCGTGGCCAACCCGCTGCTCTACCACAACGGCATCCTGACCACCTGGGAGCCCGGGATGTCGCTGATCCCGACGCAGATTTCCAACAACATCGATTTCTGGCTCAGCTTCACCATCGGCGCCTCCCTCGTCATCGGCATCGTGGGTTTCGCCGCGACCATCCGGGCCATACTGAAATCCAATCGGGAGCGGCGGGAAGATCCCGACCGGGAAACGCAGGTGCAGCCGACGCCGAAGGGCCGGGGCGACCTGCCGATCTGGCTCGTATTCATCTTCTGGTTCGTCAGCACGACGGGTTTCGTGGTCATCCTCTACATCCTGATCCCCGACTTTCCCTGGTGGATCAGCGCCATCTTCGGATACCTCTGGTCGCCGGTGTTTTCCTACATCGGGGCCCGGATGATCGGCATCACCGGCTCGCCCTACGGCACCTCCTTCCCCTTCGTCAAGGAAGCCTCCTTCCTGCTGTCCGGCTACAAGGGGGTCGCCGTGTGGTTCGCGCCGATTCCCATCTTCGAGCACGGGAAGGTGGCCGAGACCTTCAAGCAGCTCGATCTCACCAAGACGACCTTCGGCAGCGTGGTCAAGCTGACCGCGGTGACCACCGTCCTGATGTTCATCTGCAGTTTCATCTTCTACTCGCTCGTATGGAAGCTCAACCCGATCCCTTCCTCGGCCTATCCCTACGTGCAGAAGATGTGGCCCCTCAACGCGGCCATGCGCACCATCTGGGTGAAGTCCACCCTGCCCGGCGGCCTCACGTTCATCTTCGACATCATCAAGATCGAGTACATCATCGCCGGCCTGGGCATCACGGGAGGACTCTTCGGCCTGATTACGCTGGTGGGCGGTTCGCCCCTCTTTTTCTACGGCCTGGTCGGCGGCATGGCCATGCCGCTCTGGCAGACCCTGCCGACCTTCTTCGGCGCGATCCTGGGGCGCTACTACTTCTCCAAGCGCTACGGCGAAGAGAAATGGATGTCCTACGTGCCCATTGTGCTGGCCGGCTACGGGGCCGGCATTGGACTCATAGGCATGATCGCCATCGCCATCGCGCTGATTTCCAAGGCGATTTCGCAGATCGTGTATTGAGGATAATCCGGCAGCCGGTCGAGGTAAGTTGCGGATTCCGGCTAGATCGCTGGTCCGTTGCACCGGTGAGTAACTTGGTGTCGCAAAACTACCTGTAGCGTGACTGGAGTCGCAAAACCCGCAGCAAACTTGTGTCGCGGTGTCGACTAGTGGTAGTCCCGCAATGGCTCCACCGCCTCGGCCACGCGGTCGGCAATGTCCCGTGGCACCCGCGGATTGAAGGGCCCGCCTTCGCCCGCCGCAACGTCCTCCCATCCCCCGATGATCATCGCCTCGATCACCGCCGAATAGTTGTACTGCCGGCCGTTCATGAACCGCAGATGTTCAAGGTCTGAAATGAGGGCTTCCACGCGGGACGATTCCGCGAGGTCGCCCCGGCGCTGGGCGTTGTTGATCTCGTCGGCCGCGCGTGCGGCGACGATGGCAATGCCCGAGGTGTGGCCCCGGGCACCCATTTCGGCCGCCCGGGTGCTCCGGTCTCCGATCCCCCACATGACGATACCGTCATCGCCGATGCCCTCAATGAGCGGGGCGACTTCTTCTTCGCTCGTGCCCACTTTCACACCGACCATGTGGGGCGAATCCCTGACCAGACGGATGATCGGGTTCACGTAATCCGCGGACCGCATGTACAGAAGGAAGCGTGCGCCGCAGTCTGTGCCGAGCCGCTCGGCGAAGGCCATGTAGTCGTCGTAGGTCGCTTCGTGATCGGCCACGCCGGTAAGCGGCATGATGAGGTACACGTCCGGCGGACGCGGCAGGACCGATTGCCCGCGAACGAGCTCCTCGGCCTGGGAAATCGGATTCGGCACGATGCCGGACATCAGGAATCCGCCCTCTCCCATCTCTTCCCCCGTCGCCGCGATGACCCGCATCTGGTCTTCGAAGGAGAAATGGTGGATCAGGCTCGTTCCCGCGATCCCGATCACCCGCTTCCGGTTCCCGTCGAGGTGGTTGTTCTCCATCAGGTAACGGATGTTTTTACGATGGCCGTCGAGGTCGATTACGCCGCCTTTGTAGGGCACGATGGGTATGGCGGTGACGGAATTGAGCGTGTCGTACAGTGCTTCGCTTTGCATTGATCGGGATCCTTTCGTCAGCGTAGCCGAGGTTCTTGTGGCCACCAATCCAGCAGCCATGGATCAGGCCGCCATCGGGTCGACGCGGTATGCTTCCACGACCCCGGGCTCCAGGCTCAGGCCGAGGCCCGGACTGTCAGGGATATTGATCCGCCCGTTTACCACCTGTTCCGCAGGCGATACGAGCCCCTCGCGCCAGGGTACCTGTCCCCAGGCGTATTCGAGGATGAGAAACGCGGGGTGGGAGGCCATGATCTGAACGTGCGCCGCGACGGTGACCGGACCGAAGGGACCGTGCGGCGCGGTCAGTTGCCCCCGGCTTTCGGCGATCGAGGCGATCTTCTTCAGTTCTCCGATGCCGCCCGCGACTGTGACGTCGGGCATGATGACGTCCATGGCCCGGGCGCCGAAGAGGGGCCAGAATCCCTCGATGAGCATGGCCCTTTCCCCGCCGGCAATCCGACACCCGGTTGCCCTTTTGATCTGCCTGTATCCATCCAGGTCCCGCTCCCCCACCGGCTCTTCGAGCCAGTACAAGTCGACGCCGCGCAATCCGTCCACGATCCGGCAGGCTTCATCCAGCGAGAAACGGCCGTAGCAGTCGAGGAGCAGGTTGATGTCCGGCCCGATGGCCTCCCGCACGGCGTGTACGCACTGCAGTCCGTGATCTATCAGTGTCGCGCCCGATCCCAAGCGGCCGTCGAACGGCGCGATCTTCACCGCGGTATGTCCATCACCGACGGCGCCCGTGGCCTGGCGGACGAAGTCGTCCGGCGTGCCCTCCAGCGCGGCCCGGGTGACGTTGGCGTAAACGGGGATGCTGTCCCGGCACTTTCCTCCGAGCAGGGCGTGGACCGGGGCGTCAAGCGACTTCCCGAGAATATCCCACAGGCCCTGCTCGAAGGCGCACAGCGCATGCACGGCGGGCCGGTCTTCCGGACGCGGTTTCAGGCTCGCGGCCAGTTGTTCTATCCGTCTCGGATCCTTGCCGACAACCTCCTGCTCGATTTTCCGCAGCGCGCCCAAGACCGCGCTTCTCGGCGCCGACGGGTTGAGCTCACCCAGTCCATCCACGCCGTCGTCGGTCCGGACGTGCACGAATACCCAGTGATGCTGTCCGTTCACGTCCACCGCGTCGATATCGATGCCCGTTATATGCATGGCTCGTAGATGGCGATTCCCCCGGGATCGGCGGCGGTCCGCCGCGACACCATGAGAACCGGATGACTACCGGCCTCAGGGGCTGTACACCGTGGACTGGTTGTACGGAATGACCAGGGGCTCCGGTCCGCCCTCCGGCAGATGGGAAGCCCATTCAACGGGATCGTAGTCGCGCGCCACGAAACAGGCGTAGTGAGCGGGAACGGCGGCTTTCAACCCGAGGGAAACGGCGATGCGCGCCGATCCGTCGAAGAAAGGGAATTCCCCCTCGTTCGGATGATTGGTCAGAAACCCGATCTGCGGCCGCAGCGCCCGCACCGGTGCGAGGAGGGATTCGTGGTCGGCGAAGGTGTTGACCGGATCGCCGGAGATGTACACGCGGACCGATCCGATTTCGACGACGTATCCCAGGTGCTGCACGTCGGGTGGCGCGATGCCGTCGTCGGGAAGGCCTTCAGGCGGTTTGGCCCACACCGTATGTGCCTTCGATGAACCCATTTCGGCGGTGTCTCCCGCGGTAACGACCGTCATGCGCCCGGCATCGAAACCTGCCTCTCGAAGCGCGTCTATGCTCTCGATCGGTCCCACGTAGCGGACCTCCGGATAGTCGGCCGCCAGGCGCTCCAGCGATTCCAGGCAGGTGTGATCGCCGTGGTTGTGGGTCAGGAGCACGTAGTCGGTCTTCAGCGTCCCTTCGTCCAGGGGCGCCCGGGCATGGACGAAGCGGTCCGCAGGCCTTTCTCGGGGGTAGTAGGGATCGACCTGGATCACCGTGCCGTCCGGATGCTTCAGTCCGAAAGAGCTCTGTCCGAACCAGTGTATGCCCACGCTACCGGCGGGCACGTGCAGGTCTTCGAAGGGATGCATGCGGGATTTCCTTTCTGACCAGTTGCTCAAGGTGTCATTTATTCATGGGCTGATGGGCACCGGAGAACTTAGTGTTTCAGTGCCCTCGTGTCAAGCAGGGCCCGAGGGTTCGGGCCGTGCTGCACGCGCTCGGGGATTCATTACAATTCGTCCGGATTACAGGTCATCGGAGCGCCTTGATTTGCCTTGCCTCGGTCGGTAGTCCACCTTAGACTGAACGGACCATGCTGTTATCCCGTTTTTTCAGGAAAAGAGGGCCGGATGCGGCTCCCGTTTCTCCCCAGGAACGGATGATCGAGGAGCAGATCCGGGGACGCGGACTCGACGAACCCCGGATGATCGACGCCATGCGCGCCGTGCCGCGGCACCGGTTCATTTCCGAGGCGTACCGAGCGCACGCCTACGAAGACTGCGCCGTATCTCTCGACCTGGGACAGACCGTGTCCCAACCCTATATCGTAGGACTTATGACCCGGCTGCTCGAAGCGAATGAAACGGACCGGATCCTGGAAATCGGCACGGGATCCGGCTACCAGACCGCCATCCTGGCACGGCTCGCCCGGTCCGTATACACGGTGGAGCGGCTGTCCGTCCTGGGGCAGCGGGCCCGGAAGACCCTCCAGTCCCTGGGTTATGACAATATCCATTACCGGATCGGAGACGGCCACAATGGGTGGCTTGAGGAAGCGCCCTTCGACGGCATCATGGTGACGGCGGCGCCGAGTGTGTTGCCCGAAGCACTGTTTGAGCAGTTGAAGGACGGTGGGAAAATGGTCATCCCAATCGGCGAAGAACTTTATACCGTGACGCGGTCGGGTGAAGAGGCGGTCAAAGTGCACCACGGCGGCGTGCGGTTCGTGCCGATGGTGAAGGAGGGGGAATAGGGGCCTGATCATCGGAGGTGGAGGTTGGCCAAGAATCGGTGTTAGTTGTTTGTTGGAAATGATCGACGTAGAAGATAGACACCTCTGAAGCCAGGATCATTACTGATTTGGCTCGAACACAAGTTCCGGTACTACAACCTCCCATGTGTCGCATTTCGCACTGTCACGGTATTCGGCCTGCGATGCTTCGCGGCTCCAGGACACAATCGCGAAAACAGACGCGGAACCGCCCTCTGATCCACTTGGTGGCTCAAATGTTCTGGCAAGACGCCCTACCACCGTTCCTTTTTGGTCAAGAAGTTCCCAGGGTCCGTGCTCGGTGATCCGCGTTGAAAGTGGATCGCCGTGCGACAAGGATGAAATAGCACGATGGACTGCGTGGTTGGAATGGAATCGCCCCGCATACCCCAGGTTTATTTCACGCAGACTGGGACGCCGATATTGACGAGCGAGTTCTCTGGTAGGCTTTTGCACTCCGTCCTGTGATCGGTAAAGTATCGATCCATTGTTCGTTCGAAAGGCAAAGGGCAGTGAACGCAAATCTCCGGTGTATACTGGGGAATCCGGTTCCTGCACGAGATTTCGCTGCCCGTGATGGCCCATTGAGGAAGGTCCCTGAAAACGCACCGTTGCAAGGGTCT
Organism: Gemmatimonadota bacterium; assembly: GCA_026706345.1. Classification (NCBI taxonomy): domain Bacteria; kingdom Pseudomonadati; phylum Gemmatimonadota; species Gemmatimonadota bacterium. The sequence continues at coordinate 13,302 of JAPOYX010000142.1, forward strand.
GTTTGGCACGGGTCATGGACACGTAAAAGAGCCTGCGAGGTGCATCTGGATCTTCATCTTTGTCGACTTTGTCCCAACCACCGTCAAGCACCACTACGTGTTCAAACTCCAGACCTTTTGCACGGTGTGCCGTAAGCAGCAAAAGGCCATGTTGGCGCCGGCGGGCATCACGTCCCCATTCCGCAAGCCACTCTATGAAGTGATCCAAAGGAACTTCCCCAACGCCTGATTCCAACGCAAAATCATCCAACGCCGATTGCATCAATTCCTTCCAAGGTCCCGTGGGTACAGTCTTCAAGCAGTAAGAAAGGTCTGTACTGCTCACCGACCGGCTTTCTCGGTGATGCAACTGGTCGATAAACAATCGTGTCTCGCGCAGGTGCCAGAAACTCGGGATTTCTTCATTTCCCAAATGTACCGGGATTTCTGAGACCTCGCAGAGCGCTCTTACAGGATCCAGGAATTTCCACTCGCGCGCGATAACCGCACATTCGGACCAATTCCAGTCTGGAGAGAGTGATTCAAGACGCTTCAGTTCTCTGATAGCGACTTGGGCTTGCGATATCGGATCGCGTCTGGCATGCAGAATCTGAACCCGGCCTTTAGAGACCGGATCGAGTGAATCCCACTTTCCGCCTTCGGGGGTTTTCGCACGGGCACGGTCAATACGGATAGGATGTTGCGACTTCATCCTGTTACGGGCTGAATCGATAATGGTGTTTGCTGTTGTAATGATATGGCCGGTGGAACGATAGTTTTCGACAAGAAACATCGGTTTGGGTCCGTAATCCTCCTCGAATCGTCGGATGAACTTCACTGAAGCCCCGTTGAAGGTATAGATGTTCTGATCATCGTCACCGACGGCAAAGAGGGTGAGTTTGCGGTCCTCATCCTGAAGTGTTCGCCCCGCTAACGCCGAAATCAACTCATATTGATCTTTGCCTATGTCCTGATATTCATCTACCAGTATCCATCGGAAACCCGCGAGAAGTCGGTCCCGTTGATCGTCCGCTTCTTCCTCTTCAAGACCCTCCCCGTGCAGCAAAGCTACTGCCTGACGCAGAACTTTCCGGAATTCATCATCGTCGAGCGTTTTCCTTTCTCGCTCCCGAAAGCTGACGCCTACGATTCGCATAGCGAGCGCATGACAGGTTAGCACAGTAACCCCGCGAGCGTCGTCACCGATCAGTTCCTTCAAGCGTCGACGTATCTCAACGGCAGCGTGTCGATTGTACGCCAGGGCAAGGATTCCTCGGGGATTCTCCCGTCTTACCCGTACGAGGTAGGCTATTCGATGCACAAGTACGCGTGTCTTACCTGATCCGGGTCCAGCAAGAACCAGCATATTCATTTGTTCATGGTCATCTGCGACGATTCTTTGCTGGCTGGGATTCTTCAAACTCTCGACGATGGCTCGCCACGATTCGGGCGTGGTCTCCCGTTCGGTTTCTTTTTCACGACTAGGCAGCCAACGCCGTAGGAAATCATCTTGTTTCAGGCTGAAGTACTCCATGGCCAGTCGCAGCGCTTCGGCCATGTCCTTAAGCCCGCGCTGCGCGAATTCAGCCATTACATGGATTTGACGAACCTGTCCTTTGTAGTGTTGATTGAGTGGTTCGAAATCTACTTTGGCAAACCCCCTTCTGTCTTCTGCCAGTTTGATGGTCATAGCGGGACGGAATACCGCGAGGCCCTTGTGAAGACGAATGACCTCCTGCTCATGCAGCCAGAGGAGCGCACGGTCCAAAAGCTTCTCCGGCTTCTTACTATCAAGAAAAAGGTCGGACGTAATCGCGGCCAATAGCTTGCCCAGCGTAGTTTCGACGAGTAGATCAGTGCCTTGTCTGCCGGCTGGGAGACCGGAAAGCAGACTTTCCAGGAGGCTCCCCGCCCCATTTCTCCTTCGTGATGCAAGCTCCTCCAGGTCCGACCAGGAGCGCCTTAACGTCACCTGCACGGTATCCATGTTAGTACGCCTTACCCCGAGGCTTCCAGCGTCGCCACCTTCACCGCGTCCGTCAAAGGCGATACTGTGTAGTATGCGCCAAATACGTTCAGGGAGCGGGTTTTCAACACCATTGGCTCTCAATAAATCCGATGCTACGCGCAAATGTAGCGGCCATCTTTCTCCGATACTGATATCCGGAGCTGTTTCACGCATCAGTGAAATCAGTTTGGTTTCCAACTCGGCAGCCTCATTGAACCGCTTCTGCGACGATCTGACCACACCTGAGTGAACAAAGGCTGTGAGTGCCGTATCGTTGCTGGCGATGCCTACCCGTTCCAGGTCGTACATAGCGCCGCGAACGGCTTCGGCACTTAACCCGGAGATTCCCATGAGTTCGTCGGTAGATATGCCTTCATCCGGATCCGCATCGATCAGTGTTTCGGCGATGCTGAGCAGTCTTTTGCGATAGTCTTCGGCGATATTCATTTTCGATAACCGATTCTGTGCTTCCTCCACAGAATCCACCCTCAACGACGAAGGAAAGACCTGCACTCTATTCTCTTCCCGGGTCAATAAGACCGCCTCTTCAAGCCATGAGACCGCAGTTCGTACCCGGGTATCATCCGTGGTAGAGTCTCTTTCGAATACCTTCTCATCATCCTCGCCAAGTATCTCGCCGGGTGTAGCCACGACCTCGCCATTCAATCGCTTCTTTCGGTCCAGGTTACGAAGTGACCTGAGAACGCCATGGATTTCTTGTCGAGTAAGTCTTGACCGTGCCGACATCCCGAATTGCCGTTCGATGTCCTCAGGTGAATACAATAGCACGCAAAGCGCTGCCTGACGGTCACGTCCGGCACGTCCTGCTTCTTGCAGGTAGTTCTCCAACGACCCTGGAATGTCTGCGTGGATTACAAGGCGGACGTCCGGCTTGTCAATTCCCATGCCGAATGCATTCGTTGCGGTCACTACTCGTAATTCACCATTTGTAAAGCGATGCTGTACGTCCTTCTTGGTCTCCGGAGGCCGCCCCGCATGAAAAAAGTCAGCCGCTATTTCTTTATCCTGAAGGAACTCCGCAATCTCTTCGGTCTGACGTCGTGACGCACAATATATGATTGCGCCGCCAGGCCTTGCTTGAGGCAGGTTTGTCGTCAAAATGTGATGAATGTGTGCGAACTTCTCCCCGCCCGTTGTCGGAATTACCGTAAATTCCAGATTCGTGCGATGAGTGCCGCCGTCAAGAACCTTCAGTTCGATACCGAGTTCTTCCTTGAAATGCTGTTTGATGTCCGCCACTACATCGGGTTTGGCTGTTGCGGTCAAACACATTACAGGGGGTATCGACTGCTTTCCGGCTCTTTCGCGGATGAATCGTCCCACGTAACGGTAGTCCGGCCGGAAGTCGTGTCCCCACTTTGAAAGGCAGTGGGCTTCATCCAATACCCAGCCACCGATCTCACGCTGATCGATCACGCGTCGGACCGCGGTGCTGCGCAGTTGCTCTGGTGAGATGAGCAGGATTCCTGCATCGCCAAGACGAACGCGATCAAGTGCATCTTTCCGTTCCGGCAGGCTCAACAGTCCGTTAACGGCCACACACGAACCGACGCCCTGTGCCTCCAGACCCGACACCTGGTCTTCCATGAGTGCGACTAATGGTGAGATCACAACCGTTAAAGCGCCGGTCTTGTCATAGCGAGACAATGCGGGTATCTGATAACACAGGGATTTGCCCGTTCCGGTGGGCAGTATGCCCAACAAGTGTCGGCAGGACATTGCTTCTTCAATGATGACCTGTTGCATGGGACGACCATCAGCGTCCTTTGGATCTGGACGGTATTCGTCAAAACGGAACCATCGTTTGAGTTCTTTTCGAGGATCGTGTCTTTCGCTGCACCAGTCACAGTCCGATTTGCCGCAGGGCGTGTCCCTGAGTTTCCGTACATATTCACCAGCTTGCGGATACTGGTGTCGAACCCAGGGTGGCATAACCGAATTGCCTCCCGACACGGACAACCAGGCCAATGCGTACGCAAGGGGCCATCCATCGGGATTTTCCTGGCTCAGAACACTTTGACCGTGGTTCGCGACTGCGTTTCCTTCTAGATGGTTTCGGATCGCTTCAATCGCGGCCGAACGGGCTGGTCGTTCCGCTCCGCGTATATCGGTGAAAACGTCCTCGAAGCCCGTACCATTGGAATTTATGGAAGTCAGGTAATGCCAGGCGGCAAGCAATTCCGCGGACGCATTCTGAAATGCATTGTATTGGTTACTTAAGACTTCTATTACGAGACGGGCGTCCAATTCGGGGTCGTTTATGCGACCTTTCTTAAGTTGGCCATCCTGATAGTGTTTGACGAGGTAATGATAAGGATTACGGGGAAAGGCAAGAGGGTTGAGCCATAGTGTATCCACCGCCGGTAATTGCAGTACTGCAAGATCCGGCTTCACGGCTCGCAGGTGTGGTAGATCGAAATAGATCAGATTGTGTCCGAGGAGGAAATCAGTTCCAGTTGCGAATTCGTCAAGTTCAGCCAGTGCTGCATTCAGGTTCCCCTTGCTATATGTCATGGACCCATTGACCCCTGGACGCACGGCAGCAAATGCGCGTATCCGTCCATCTTTCTTGTTTACTTCGAGGTCAAGAGACAGACAGCGCGGGAGTAAGGTGGAGTCCATGTTCGATGCGATGTGCGACAGTTCAGGTCAGGCTGCGCCCAGCACCTCGCGGGCGGCCTGCGTGGTCTCGCGGACCTGGTCCAGGGTTCCCATCCCGAACATCGAGGCCGCCACGCCCATCTCGTTGAAGACGTACTCGAAGGCCTTGTGTCCGAGGTATCGACCGCCGGCCATCGGCTTGATGGCGATGACGGGCCTGCTGGCCTGCCTGATGGCGTCAATGGCCACGTCGCGCGTGGGGAACATGAAGGTGCCCGGGGCGTTGACGGTGGTCAGGTAGCCATCGACGGGGATGTTTTCGGCCTCAAGGAGCGGCAGGGTGACCCCGGCGTGGTGGACGCTCGTAATCACGGTGTCGAAGCGTTCACGCAGGAAGCCCAGGTACTCGCGGATCAGGTCGAAGCGCCCGGTCATCGAGAGGAGGTCGATTTCGGCGCCCGGGTCGGCGACGAGGATGTCGCATCCGGCGAAGAAGCCCAGGTACTGTTCCAGGACGCCGTAGTCGATCTCGAAACGCGCGGCGTCCGCCTCCGTGTACGGCGGCACGATCTCCGGCGTGACGATGCCGTCGAAGGTGTCGCCCAGGTTGTAGCGGATGATTTCGTCGCTATGAAAGTGCTCCCGGAAGGCTTCACCGGCCAGGGCATCGTTGCAGCCGTAGAAGGTCGAATGCGCGCGGTCGGAGTACGAGACGATTTCGCCGTCCAGCGTCACCGGGATCAGGATGTACGCCACCATGCCCATCCTGGTGCCGGTTTGTTGCTCGGTTTCCCAGATGGCCTGCAGGTGCAGCCGGTCGAGTTCGGGCAGCATGTGGTCCACCTGGATCGTGGTGATGCCGCCTTCTTCCACGGCATATCGCAGCACGTTGGCTACCGATTGAACGCGGCTGAAGACACGGTAATTCGAGGCATCCCGTTCTTTATCCTGATAGGAACAGCCGTCGTAGGGATGGATCCCCATGATCAGCCGAGGTACCTCGGCCTGGCCGATCCGGGTCGTGGGTACACCGCAGCCTTCCAGGTACGTTTTCATATCGAAACTCGTACGTCAGTTTGTAGATTCAATTTGGATGTATTGCCCCAAGTAGATGCTTGCGAGGCGACAGGAAAAACGGGTCGCGCTTCCGATAATATAGTACTCCATGCACCAGCGCGCAAGTCCCGGCCGTCTCGCCACATGCGTTCCGAGAATCCCTCAGCAGTCCCTCGTGTTTTTAAACCTATGTCCCGCCTTGACCCGTACCGTGTTTTGGTATATATACTTGCAATCCCGCCGAAACGTCCTCCCTCGGCGGTACTGTTCGAACACCATACTGTCTGTGAAAAAACCAGCTATTGGCATCACGATTGCGCACCGGGAGCAATGCCATGATGGCGACTATTGAGAAGATCGCGGAAGTCGAAGCGATGGTGGGCGAGGGACCGGTCTGGGATCCGGACAGCAGGACGCTGATCTGGACCGACATCCGGACCGGTCGATTGTTTCACTACGATCCTGCGACGAATCAGAACCGGCAGGTGCACGACGGTTTCAACGTCGGCGGGTTCTCCTTCAACGAATACGGCGGTCTCGTGGCGTGTATTTGGGACGGCATTGTTCTCTGGAATTCCGACGACGACTGGGTTCGGGTTTTCGACGAGACGCATGAGGGAGAACCGCTGCGCTTCAACGACGTGACGGCCGATCCCGGCGGGCGGATGTTCGCCGGCTCCCTGATCGACGACGGTCTGGGCAAGTTGTACCGCTTCGATCCCGATGGCAGCGTGGAAGTCATCGAAGAGGGGATTGGCTGCAGCAACGGCATGGGATACTCGCCGGACGAAACGGTCATGTACTACACCGATTCCGCCGTGCGGACGATCTACGCCTACGATTACGACAGGACGAGCGGCTCCGTCTCCAACCGGCGCGATTTCGTCAAGCTGCCCGATACGGCGGGGGTTCCGGACGGGATGACCGTCGATGCCGAAGGATTCGTCTGGACGGCCGTCTGGTTCGACGGATGTATCGTCCGGTTCGACCCCGACGGCGTGGAGGAGCGCCGCATCGCGCTGCCGGCGATACAGACTTCGAGCGTTATGTTCGGAGGAACGGACCTGACGGACATTTACGTGACGACCGCCGGAACGTCGCTGGAACCCGGTTCGCCCCTCGATCCGAAGGACTACGACTGGCAGGCATACGGCGAGAATTACCGCGGCGGCGGCCTGTTCCGCGTGCGCCAGGACATCCAGGGCAAACCCGAATACATGGCCCGTTTCCCGTGGCCGGATAAACCAGGACAGGAGGAATGAATGGCCTTCGATGTCGTCATTCGCGGCGCTGATGTAATCGATGGTACCGGGCAGACGAACCGGTACCGTGCGGACGTGGGGTTGCGGGACGGCCGCGTGGCGGGGATCGGAGACCTGTCGGATGTGGATACCGCCCGGACGATTGACGCCAGCGGCCATATCGTCTGCCCCGGCTTCATCGACGTCCACGTTCACTCCGAGAATTCCCTGCTGGGCGGCCGGGACCAGATGGGCGGCCTCCGGCAGGGCGTGACGACCCATTTGCTGGCGCCGGACGGCTTCGGCTGGGCCGGCCTGTCGCGCGAAGAGGCCCTACCCTTATGGCATTACACGCAGTTCGCCTACGGCGAACCCCTTAAGCCGGTCGACTGGCCCACCATCGAGTCCTACCTGGACCTCTTCCCCGGCCGCTCACCCGCCAACGTGTATCCCCAGGTGCCGCACTGCGCCGTGCGCGTCAAGGCCATGGGCTGGGACCCGGGGCCGCCCACGCCGGACCAGCTGAAGGTCATGGAAGCGGAGACCCGCGCGTGGATGGAAGCCGGCGCAGGCTGCCTGTGCCTGGGACTGGACTACCAGCCCAGCGCCAACGCGCCCTTCGAGGAGCTGGTGGCGCTTTGCAAGGTCGCCCTAGAGTACGACGGGATCTACGCCGCCCACCTGCGGTACCAGATCCTTGGGCGGGAACGGGCATGGCAGGAGATCATCGACCTGCACCGGGCCAGCGGCATTCCCGTTCACGTGTCCCACGAGCGTGTCGACGACATGTCGGGCCGGATCCTGGATCAGGCCGTGAAAGACGGGGTGGACATCACCTTCGAATCCTATCTCTACCCGGCCGGCATGACCCACATCACCATGCAGTTGCCCATGTGGGTGCAAACGGGCAGTCCCGACGAAGTGCTCGAGCGAATGCGTCAGCCGGAAACCCGCCAAAAAGCCCTGGAGCATCTGAAATCGACGAACCTGGCGGACCGCCAGTACATCGGCTATACCCGTTCCGGCGAATTTGCGGGGATGACTCTGGGCGAGGCCGCGCGGAGCGTGAACAAGTCCAACGAGGAATTCGCCTACGACCTCGTGCTCGATGAAGACGGCATCCAGGCCTTCGTCATGTTCTGGCCTGCGCCGGAAGCGGAAGTCGACGCCGTGCTGAACCAGACGGCGCCCCATCCCCTCATGATGGTCGCCAGCGACGGCGTCTATGACTGTACCCATCCCCATCCCCGGGGACAGGGATGCTTCGCCCAGATGCTCAGGAAGTTCGTCCGAGAGCGTGGACTGCTATCCCTGGAGGAAGCGGTTTACAAGATGAGCGGCTTTCCGGCGGAACGATACAGGCTGAAAGACCGGGGCGCCCTCCGCGAAGGCGCTCCCGCGGACGTGGTCGTCTTCGATCCCCACACCGTTGCCGACCGGGCCACCTTCGAAGCGCCGATTCAGCCTCCCGACGGCATTCCCCATGTCTTCGTCAACGGCATTCCCGTCATCGAAAACCACGAGCCCACGGAACACCGTCCGGGCCAGGTCCTGCGCAGAGGATAGGAAGGGACGCGTTGTAGATACATGGATTGGGATCTGGCATCTTACTTTCCAGCCTTCGACGGTCCTGAAATGCGCCGTTTCAAGGCCGACCTCCGGGACGATTTGGATGCGTTGCTGACCGGTGCCTCGGATACGGCCCCATTGGGTTCCGATAACCAGGAGGCGTGGGAGCGGATCGTTCTCTCTTTCGAAGACGTCGTCACCCGGTTGCGACACCTGGGTTCCTACGTTTCCTGTATTACCTCCGCGGACGCGAACAACGAGGATTTCGCCGCGGAGGAAGGCGCATTGAGCCTGCTGGACGCCCAGATGTCCAAGATCCTCGTGGAGCTGCAGCGGGGGTTCAAGTCCCCTTCCGACGAGGAATTCGAAGCTTTCACTTCCCGCCCCGCCCTCCGGGACGCCCAATTCCGCATTGCACGGATCCGGGAGCAATCCCGGTTCACCATGTCCACCGAGGAAGAGCACCTGGCGTCGGACCTGGGCGTAGACGGCATCGAGGCCTGGGGACGTCTATACGACCGGGTCTCGGGTAAGCTGACCTTTGGTATGGCCTATCCGGACGGACGGCTGGAGCAGGTGCCCATGTCGCAGCGCCGCGCCTTGATGGAACACCCCGACCGGCGCGTGCGCCGCGCCGCCTTCGAAGGCGGCAACGAGGCCTGGGCATCGATCGAGACCGTTCCGGCCGCCGCGTTGAACGCCATCGGAGGTACGCGGTTGACCCTGTACCGCCATCGCGGCATGGACCATTATCTGGATAAGGCCCTCTTCCAGGCGGCCATCTCCCGCGAAACGCTGGACGCCATGTTCGAAGCGGTGTTCTCGGAAATCGACGTCGCCCGAAGCATCCTGGCGTACAAGGCGCGCCTCATGGGCGGCCGCACATTGGGATGGTATGATCTCTCGGCTCCCTTGACCGTAGAGAACAAGGACGAGCCGTCCTGGGAAGATGCCAGGACCCTGGTGCATCGGGCCTTCTCCGCCGGATATCCCGCATTGGCGGACTACACGGCAGAAGCCTATGAGAAAAACTGGATCGACTGGTCGCCCCGGCCGGGCAAGCGTCCCGGCGCCTTCTGCACGGGATCTCCCCTGACGAAAGAGTCCCGTGTCTACATGACATACAACGACAACATGGGCGACATGTTGACGCTGGCCCACGAACTGGGACACGCCTTTCACGGCCATCTGATGCGTGAGGAACGAACGCTGAACCGTGCCTACCCCATGACCCTGGCCGAATCCGCTTCCACTTTCGGCGAGATGCTGCTCATGCGCGGGTTGATGGAGGAGCCGGACATCAGCACCGAAACCAGGGCTTTTCTCTTAAACCTGGAGGCCAGCGACGGCGCCACCTACCTGCTGGACATTCCAGTGCGATTCGAATTCGAGAAGGCCTTCCACGAAGAACGGACGGCTGGAGAGGTCAGCATAAGCAGGCTGAAGGAACTGATGGTCGAGACCCAGCGCCGCGTGCTCGGTGGCGTGCTGGATCCAGATGGCGGAGATCCCTATTTCTGGGCGTCGAAGCTCCATTTCTACATCACGGACACCACGTTCTACAATTTCCCCTATACCTTCGGCTACCTGCTCAGCCGGGGTCTCTTCGCCCAGTACGAGAGGCAAGGTCCGGACTTCCTGCCGGGATACGAGCAGTACCTGAAGCTGACCGGCAGCGATACGGCGGAAAATGTGGTGCGACGAAGTACGGGACTCGAACTTACGGAACCCGCATTCTGGTCTGACGCCATTCGCGGTCTGGAGGGCGTTCTGGATCAGTTGAAGGTCAGCGTGGCCGGGAGCCGGGCCGTGCTGAACTAGCAGGATCGCCGGAGTGAAAGGACCGAAGTATATGACAAAGGTCATCGAGGGGGAGCGCAACCGTTTCCACGGCGTGGAAGTCGGTTCGGACGCCCTGCCCGACACAGCGGACGGCTTTATGGAGCGCCTGGACCACTCGATCCGGGAGTGGAAGGCAGAGGGCCTCCAGGTCGCCTGGTTCAAGGTTCCCCTGTCCCGCGCCTTTCTCATTCCCGCACTGGTGGACGCGGGAAGTGTATTTCACCACAGTACCACCGACTACCTGATGCTGACGCTTCGCCTGGCCGAAGGCGCGTTCGTGCCGATGTACGCGACGCATTACATCGGCGCCGGCGGCGTGGTGATAAACGAAAAGAACGAACTGCTCGTGGTCTGCGAACGGTTTCGCGGGGGCCGCGCGCCGTACTACAAGCTGCCCGGCGGAGCGCTGCAGCCGGAGGAGCACCTGGCCGAAGGCGTCGTCCGCGAAGTATTCGAGGAAACGGGCGTGCCGACCCGCTTCGACGGCCTGGTCTGCTTCCGCCACTGGCACGGTTACCGCTACGACAAGTCCGATATTTACTTCGTCTGCCGCCTGAAGCCGCTTCACCAGATCATCAAGATGCAGGCTTCCGAGATCGAAGAATGCCTTTGGATGTCCGTGGCGACCTACATGGGCTCGGAGAACGTCAGCCAGTTCAACAAGCTCATCGTCAAGGCCGCCGTGGAGAACCAGGGATTGAAGGAAACCTGGGTCGACGGCTACGGAGACCCGGACCGGTACGAGTTTTTCATGCCGGAGTAGGGCAGTGATCATATAGAGCGGACTATTGTTATGGTCTCTTTGAATGTACGTGGGAGTAAACCCGGATGAGCACTTATGTGATAATATCCACTTTCGTCGTCGCGATTATCCTGGTGGTCTTTGTTTTCAGGAAACACGTAAACTCCACGGCTTCCCTGGTAACTGTGATCGGGGTGCTTGGGACTTTCTGTGGAATAGCATGGGGACTTGCGCATTTTAACCCTGCGAATCCTGACGAAAGCATACCCGAATTGCTCGACGGGTTGATGTTCGCGTTCTTGACCTCTATTTGCGGGATATTCGCGTCAGTTGTCATCAAGCTGACCGAGTTGTACAAAATGAAGAAAAGAACGGATTCGGAGGAATCGCAGCCTGTTGTCGGAGCGACGATTGACGATTTGGCGGCAACCCTGGTGGATATCCTGAGTGCGATACAGAACGGCGCTAAAGAAAACAGGGAGACATTGAAATCAGTTGAGGCTGCATTAACCGGGGATGGTGAAAGCACCGTTCTCACTCAGCTGCAAAAACTCAGAACCAGCTTCTTGGATAAACAGGACGAAGTCATTCGGGCTATAACGGCATTTTCAGATCAAGTCGCCGAAGACAATACAAACGCGTTGATAGAAGCGCTCGAATCTGTTATGAGGGATTTCAATACGAAGATAAACGAACAATTCGGGGACAATTTCAAGCACCTGAATGAAGCCGTTGGCCGTGTCAATGACTGGCAGGAACAGTATCGGTTACAAATGAATGACCTTGCCGACGTAATTGCAGCCGCGATGGAGAGCATGGATAAATCGCGTCAGACACTGGAGACAATCACCAAACAGTCCGATGTATTTGTCGCCACCGCTAATCACCTAGAACCTGTTCTTCAAACGCTTCAGGAACAGTTGGTGTCAATGAACAATCAGATGGAAGCGTTCAGCACTCTGAGTGAAAATGCCCGTGTTGCATTTCCACTGATAGAAGAACGCCTTGAAAAACTGACCACCGAGTTTTCTGAAGCCGCGTTGGATACCATAAGCAGATCCCAAGAGGATGTAAGGAACCAACGACGCAATCTCGACAGACATGCCTCGCAATTCGATGAATTAGTCCAAAAGACCCACGAGCAGTTTGAAAAACTGATTAATGATACAAACACAAAACTGACCGCGGAGTCCGAAAGAGTTTTCACGGAAAGCACACGACAAATTGCTCAGCAAATCAGCGTGTTAGACAAGGCGTTGGAGAAGGCGCTTACAGAGTCGATCAACTCGATGGGTAACCAACTCGCAAGCCTCTCAACCAAGTTTGTCGAGGATTACGGTCCCCTTACATCTAGGCTCCGCGAAGTTGTTAGGTTGGCAGACGGCCTGCCGAGCAATACTGATTCAAACCCCGACAGTTAATGGATGTAACGAACATGGAACTGACCCCGACAAGCCAGAAAGAAACCGAAGAAACATGGATTTCGATCTCGGACATGATGGCCGGTCTGATGGTGATATTTCTCTTTATTGCAATAAGTTACATGCTATATGTCAGATCTGAAAAAGACAAGATTGAACAGATCGCCCATACTTATAACCAGCTACAGTCCGCATTGATAGACAGCCTCAATAATGAATTCAGGTACGACTTCGAAAAGTGGAATGCTGAACTGGTCGATACTACACTATCAATTCAGTTCAGGGCTAATCGGTTAAATGTGCTGTTCGGGCAAGGCGAGGCCAAGTTACGTCCGTATTTCCAGAATATCCTGAGCGAGTTCTTTCCACGTTATTTGGAAGTTCTAAAGCAATTTAAAGACGAAATCACGGAAATTAGAATAGAGGGGCATACCTCCAGTGAGTGGATTACCGGTGTAGGACCTGACAAAGCCTATATCCTGAATATGGAACTTTCGCAGGGAAGGACTCGAAGCGTGCTCGAGTTTGTGTTGCAAATGCCTTCTATAGAGCAACAGGATAGAAATTGGATCAAAGGGGTGTTGACCGCGAACGGTCTGTCTTCAAGCCAGTTGCTGTTTGTAGAGGGCACTGAAGACAGAGAAGACAGAGTAAAATCCAGAAGAGTGGAATTCAGGGTACAGACTAACGCGGAAAAACGAATCGATATTATCGTGAATCAAAAACAGGGATCATGAATCTACCTGATTTCAAGCAGCATGAGTTGTTCAACCGGTTTAGAAGAATGATGAACGCCCGATTGGTAGACTGGAGCGAGGGCGGACTGTGGAATTCCATCGATATTGATGAGATACTGGAAACGACCGGTCATGACATTTCGCCAGAGGAATTAACCATAGCAGGAGATGGAACCCTGGAATACAAAGGCCGTAAAGTAGTGGTTTACATTCGTGACCAGCGTGTTCAGTACCAACCATACAAGTTTCATGTTGCCGACTGCAAGAAGTTGACAGAAATGAGGGATAATGATCGATACCATAGATATGTAGTGTCAAATAGAACGGACGGTACATTCACCGTAAACTCATATGACCGAGGTCAGATTGTAGAAAAGGACGCCACAAAGAAAATGTCAATATGTAGGTATTGTCTAATTCGTTTAAATTACAATGGTTATGCGAATCGGGATGATCAGTCACGGAACAGGATTCTCGAGTCGTTTGAACTGGATAAGTTTTTTAGAAGATACTCTTCACATATCACAATTGAACCGACACACACGAACGTCACCGCACCGGCTGACAGTTATACTGTTCATTGGGAACAAATCTCCCGATTATTCAAGGCACGTAAGAACTGGCAATGTGAAGAATGCCAAGTTTCCCTGTATGACAGGCGAATGTACCTGCACGTTCACCACAAAGACGGAGACAAGAACAATAACAAACGCGAAAACCTCCAGGCTTTGTGCATAGCCTGCCACGCAAAGCTACCCCACCACGATCACTTGACACAACAACCTGAATACATCGCATACATTAACTGGAAACATACCATCCAAGGACCTACCCATGGCTAAAACGCGCCGCTACCGCAAGAAGCGTCCCAATATCGTCCTTTTGGGCGTCGATTCCCTTCTGGCCGATCACATGAGCTGCTACGGCTACGATCGACAGACCACGCCCCACATCGACCGGTTCGCCGAAGGCGGCGCGCTGTTTGAGAAGACGTACAGCGCCCATATCCCCACGACCAGCGCCTACGCGTCCATGCTGACCGGCCTGGACGCCTTCGGCACCCAGGTGGTGGCCTTGCGGCACAAGGGCGGGCTTCGGGAGGACGTGCAGACGCTGCCCGAGATCCTGCGGGAGCGTGGATACGCGACCACCAGCGTGGGCTTTGCTGGGAACCCGTCGGCCCGGGGTTTCGACAAGTACATCGAGTATCCGAGCTGGGGAAGCTGGAACGAGGGGCGCAGTCCCAAGGCGCAGGAGCTGAACAACGTGGCGATCCCGGAGCTGGACCGGCTTGCCAGGCAGCGCGGACCGTTCTTTCTGTTTCTGCGCCACATGGATCCCCATGCGCCGTACCTGCCGCCGGAGCCTTACGAGCGCATGTTCTATCACGGCGACGAGTGTGATCCCAAAAACAGGTCCATGGATCCGGTCATGGCGTTCAAGCCCTTTTGCGACTTCTTCGCCTCGTGGATGCCGCCGGGCATCACCGACAAGGATTACGTCATCGCCCAGTACGACGGCGCCGTGGCGTACATGGACGCCTGCATCCAGACGATCTTCAACGCCCTCGAGGCGCACGGCATCATGGACGAGACGATCGTGATCCTCAACGGAGACCACGGCGAGACGCTCTACGACCACGAATGCTGGTTCGATCACCACGGTCTCTACGACGTGACGCTCCACGTCCCGCTCATCATCCGGTATCCGGGCAGGATCCCCGCGGGAAGCCGGATTAGCGGATACAACCAACACAAGGACCTCGTGCCCACCATCATGGACCTGGCCGGGATCGACAGTGGGATCGACTTCGACGGAAACAGCCTGATGTCCCTGGTCGACGGCACGTTGCCTTCCTTCGACAGCGAGTTCTACATCACCGAGTGCACCTGGATGCGCAAGCACGGCTGGCGTACTCCGCAGTGGAAGCTGATGGTCGCCCTGGAGCCGGATTTTCATTTCAAGCCCCCGGTCGAGCTGTACAACGTGGTGGAGGACCCGGACGAGAATAACAACCTGGCCGAAGAGCTTCCAGAGGTGGTGAACCTGCTCAAGCGGCAGATGAACAGCTGGATCCGGAAGCGGGTGCGGGAGACCGGCAAGCGTAATCCCATGCTTACCCAGGGCGACTGGCACGGGCACGAGGGGGTCGGCGCTTTCAAGTCCTCACAGCAGGCCTACGATACGATGCACATCGGAGATCCCAACCAGGCCGCCAGCCTGCAGGCGCGTAGTCGGTGATGAGGGTCGATTCGAGTGGGTCGGAAGTCGTCCTCACTTCGTGGGAGCCCGCAAGGAAGACCTGACCAGGTCCGCACGAGCCGGGATGATGTAGTTGAGCAAGTGACTGAAATATCATAATTTAACACGCACAATGGAAGTAGCGCGATTTGCGCAAAGGAGCGATTGACGATGGGCTTGAATATCGCGGTGGTGGGCATGGGCGGCATCGGTAACAATCATGCTCGGAACTACCAGGCACATGACGCCTGCACGATCGTGGCTGTTTGTGATGCCATCAAGGACAAGGCCGACGAGGCAGCGCAGGCTTACGGCTGCCGGGCGTTCTACAGCGTCGGTGACCTGCTGAACAGCGGCCCGAAGGTTGACGCGGCCAGCGTCTGTACGGCCGGCGTGGAAAACGGCGGGGATCACTACGAACCTACGATGGAACTGCTGGGCGGCGGCATCGCCGTGCTGGGCGAGAAGCCTATATCGAATGAGATCCCGAAGGCCCGGGAAATGGTCGCGCTGGCGCGGGAACGGGGCCTTCGCTACGGAATCAACCTCAATCACCGCTTCACGCCGGCCGCCCTGCGGGCGAAGGAATGGGTCGAGGCCGGCCGGCTGGGCGAACTGAACATCATCAACATGACGATGTGGATCAATAACCCCAACGAAAGCTCGCCCCACTTCCACATGCGGGCCCTCCATCCCCATTCCATTGATGTGATGCGCTATTTCTGCGGCGACGTGGCGAAGGTACAGGCCTTCTTCAGGAAGGGCAGGGGCCGGAAGATCTGGTCCAACGTTCAGGTCAACATGTTGTTCGAAAGCGGCATTGTCGGCCATCTGACCGGCAGCTACGATGCCGGGGGCAGTTACGGGCTGGAGACCTGCGAGGTCGTAGGCTCGGACGCCCGGTTCGTCCTGCGTGAGGCCTGCGAGCAGCTTGAGTTCTACCCCAGGCATTCCCGGGAAGTGGAAACCTATCAATACCTGGGCGGGATGATGGGCTTTTCCGAGACCTTCGGCTCGCGGATTACCCGCTGGATCGAGCAGAACCTGGAAGGCGCGGCGCCGGATGAGATCGACGCGAAGGCCGAGGACGCCCTGCGCGCCCAGTTGGTCATCGAGGCCGCCATCGAATCCTGGGACTCGAATTCTGTGGTGACGGTGCAGTACTGACAGTGATCGTCTTTCAGTGGTGATCGCCTTTCTGTATGGAAATTCGAGAACTGCCGGCGTATTTGGTTAAACGCGAGTCGTTAAACCCTAAGGAGAAAACATGAAGCTTGGCGCCAACTCGGTACTGTTCGGCGGGTACGATATGGAGACGGCCTTCAAGTATCTGGCCATGGCCGGGTATGACGGCATTGAAGTGTCCGCTATCAGCGGCATGAGCGAGCACCTGGTCCTGTCGGACTGGCGGAGCATCGCACCTGAAATCAAGCGGTTGTCGCGGGAGTACGGTCTGGAACTGCTGGCCATGGAGCAGCCATCACAGGATGAAGAGATCATGGAGTCCGCTTTCCAGGCCGCGGCCGAGACCGGCATCCCGATCATCAACTGTGGTCCCGGTGGCACCTCCGGTGAAGAGGATAGCCTGCAGGCATCCATAGACTCCCTGGGCAGGCTTTCGGGCAGGGCGGAGCAATACGGCATAACGCTCTGCGTCAAGGCCCACGTAGGCGCCAGCATCTACGACACCCCGACGACGCTGCGGGCCATGGAAGCTATATCATCGTCCGCCTTCGGGATCGACATGGACCCCTCCCATATCCACCGCGCCGATGAGAATCCGGTAGAGGCCATCAAGGCCGTACTTCCCCGTGTCCGCCACGTCCACATCCGCGACTGCAAGGGCCGCCAGGCCGGACCGGGCGCCCCCGAGGACCAGGCCAACGGCCGCGGCGATATCGACCTTGTGGGGTATATCCGTGCGCTGCACGAGGGCGGATACGATGGGCCGGTCAACCTCGAGGTCATCGGGGCCCGGGAGTATTCGCTGGAGCAGTGCTGCGTCATCGCCGCGGAGACCCGGGGCCACATGCAGGCTTGCTTACAGGCGTGTGGGGCGCGGTAACCACCAGGGTTAGGTAGACGTGCGGAGTGCGGTAGGGCGAATCTCAAACCGGAGAGGCACACCATGAAAATCACGAAGCTGGAGACGTTCCTCGTCAAACCCCGCTGGCTCTTTCTCAAGATGCATACCGACGAGGGGCTGGTGGGACTCGGCGAGCCCATCCTGGAGGGCCGGGCAAAGACCTGCGCCCAGGCCGTGGCGGAGCTGGAGCCGTACCTGATCGGCAAGGACCCGACCCGGGTGGTCCATCACTGGCAGGCCATGTACCGTCACGCCTTCTACCGGGGCGGCCCCATCTTGACCAGCGCGCTGAGCGGGGTGGAGCAGGCGCTGTGGGACCTTTCGGGCAAGGCCCTGGGCGTGCCGGTGTATAAGCTGCTGGGTGGTCCCACTCGGGACCGGATCCGCCTGTACAAGGGCGGGGGCGACCCGGAAACGATCAAGGACTGGATTGCACAGGGGTTCACCTGCTTCAAGACCGGACCGTACTCGGAGCGGCCGCCCAGGATCATCGAGAACAAGGCCTTTATAGACACAGCCGCCAACCATTTCGCCCGGCTCCGCGAAGTCGCCGGCCCGGAGATCGACCTCGCCATCGACTTCCACGGCGCGGTCAGTCCCCAGACGGCCAAGCTGCTCATCAAAGAACTCGAACCCTATCAGCCCTTCTTTGTGGAAGAACCGGTTCAGTGCCAGAACGTCGACGTGCTCGCCGAGATCGCCCGGGGCACCCACCTGCCCATCGCCACAGGAGAACGCGTCTTCACCAAGTGGGGGTTCAGGGAGATCGTGGAGAAGCAGGCCGCGTCCATTCTGCAGCCGGACCTGTGCCACGCGGGAGGCATCTTCGAGGTCAGGCTCATCGCGGGCATGGCCGAGGCCTATTACGGCGGAATTGCGCCCCACAATCCCTTGGGACCCATTTCCCTGGCCGCCTGCCTGCAGCTGGATGCTTCGATCCCCAATTTCGTCGCCCAGGAGCACACCACGCTGGGCGAGGGATACCTCAAGAAACCCTTCGTCTTCAAGGATGGATTCGTGGAACTGCCCACCGGGCCGGGTCTGGGGATCGAACTGGACGACGACGCCATGGAGGAGCAGATCGATCACGATTGGCGGAACGGAGAGAGCTACCTCGCCGATGACGGATCCGTGGTGGACTGGTAGAGGGCACGCACAAGCCGGTATCCATCTGCTATGGCAGCCAGCGGGTCGGGTAGCCCGGGGTTCATTTCGAGGCTGACCGGGCCGTCATATCCGATGTCGTTGAGCGTGGCCAGCGTGGTTTTCAGCACGTCCTCGGTGAGCACACCGTCGCACAGGGCCCAGTGGAGATCGGACACACCGTCGTTGTCGTCGAGATGGAAATAGCCCAGCCGGTCACCCGCCTTCGCAACCGCGCCGGCGGGATCTTCCTTCGAAATCTGCGCATGCCCGATGTCAAACAGCAGGTACAGGTTGTCGTGGCTTAGTTTCTCGATGTAGTCCAGGGTGTCCTGTACCGTCGCCAGCGCCTTCCCCGGAAAATGCTCGATGCACAGCTTGATCCCGTATCCGGGCGCCGCGTCGGCGAGGCCGGCCACGGACTCCCCGTACCGCTTCAGGGATTCCTCGCCACCCTCCTCTCCCGGCAACAGGTAGGCCCGTCCGATACCAGTCTCATGGGCGTATTCGAGGGCGCGTCGTGTATGTTCGATGGCCGCGCTCCGGGTGCCGTTGTCCGCCGCGTCGAGCGCAGCGCCTTCAGGCATCCCGAAACCCGTTGCCATGCACGCCGGCGTAAGCCCGAGGTCCGAGATCAGGCGGCGGGATTCGGCGGACCTGAAATCGAAGGGGCGATGATCGATATGACGCGGGCCCGCCTGTGCGATCCCCGTCAGCACGTCTGCTTCCGTCCCCGCCAGGGCCCATGTGCAGCAGGAAATCGTCATGATCCGGGTCCTCCTTGCTCGTACATCGCGTGATTGAACCGCTGGCCAAGCAGCAGCATGCCGGTTTCCGGGTCCCGGGGTCCGGTGTCGAAAGGATCGCCGGTTTCCGTCATCCACTGCCGGAGGCGCGCTTCGCAGTCCTCCTGAATCCCCCGGTAATCGGGATCGCCCGCCAGGTTCTTCATCTCGAAGGGATCGTCCCGCCGGTCGAAGAGCAGGGTGCTCCGCTGATTCTCGTGCCACCGCGCGTAAACCCATCGGTCGGTCCGTATCCCGCGCCAGAAGCCGACCCACTCGCCCCAGTGCGGCCATCCGGGTCCGAGAATCTGAAGATAGACCGAATCGTTGGCCGGGCCCGGCGCCCCCGCCAGCACGTGAGCCTGATTCATGCCCTGCACCCCGTCGGGCACGGGCACGTTCGCCATCCCCAGCAATGTAGGCATCATGTCCACGCTACTCACCAGGGCGTCGCTTCTCGTTCCCGGCGCGATCCGTCCCGGCAGCCGGGCGATGAAGGGAACGTGTATGGATTCCTCGTACGGGGTCGCCTTCGAGGCACGGAAGGACGGATGCATCCAGCGGTCCATGGGCTTTCCATAGCCGTGACTGCTGAGGTGGTCCCCGTGGTCGGAGGTGAAGACGACGAGGGTATCGTTTAGGACGCCAAGCCGTTCGAGCGCGTCGTCCAGCCTGCCGAACTGGTCGTCCAGCGCGGTTACGTTTCCGTAGTAGTGGGCGATCTCCCGCCGGGCGAAGGCGGCAAACTGCTCCGGAACATTGGGCGGCAGGTCCACCGTCTCCGGATCGTGGATATCGTACGCATCCGGATACTGGTCGTAGGGCCAGTGGGGCGGTCCCCAACTCAGCACGAGGGCAAAGGGCCGTTCCGCATGTTCCCGCACGTGTTCCTCCATGAAGCGGATTGCCAGCGAGGTTTCCGTTTCCGGCGCCCACCCCTCCATGTCGAATGGACCCTGTTCGTTCTCGTAGTAAGAGACGTCGTAGTAGTCGTGGTTGCAGTCGTAGGCTGCCATGTAGTCGAAGCCGTACCGGCCTTCCGCGGTATAGGGACCGTATCCCAGGTGCCACTTGCCGATGTAGGCCGTGCGGTAGCCGCGATCTCCCAGGACCTCCGGCAGTAGGACCTGGTCACGGCGCAACAGGGACTCGTTGTCCAAGACGCCGTTGACGTGGGAATAGCGTCCGGTCATGAGTTGACCGCGGTAGGGCGAGCAGATGGGACAACTGGAAAACACCTGGTCCAGCACCATGCCTTCGGCGGCGAGCCGGTCCAGGTTCGGGGTCTGTACGACGGGATTTCCGCTGGTACCCATGGCGGAGTACCGGTGCTGGTCGTCGAATACGAAGAGGATGTTGGGGCGGGACATGCATCGCCTTGGCCGGATCTACGAGCCATCCAGCGCCTTGCGCATCTCGTCTCCTTCCTGCTGCCAGTAACCGTGCAGTATGTGCACGTCCGTGCCGATGCAGAAATGGCGCACGCCAAGATCCAGATAATACCGGGCCTGGTCCGCGGTGTTGATTTCCGCGCGGGGGTTTCTGCCCGCCGCAAGGGACTTTTCGATCACCACGCGTTCGACCGATCTTACCGCTTCTCTCTGGCCGATCTTGCCCACGTTCACGGAATAGTCGGCCGGCCCCCACTGGATCATGTCGATCCCGTCGATTTCAAGGATTTCGTCCAGGTGATCCACCGCCGGCCCCTTTTCGATCATGGCTGCCACGACGATCTCATCCAGGGCGTTCACGTATTCCTGTCCGCCACCGTAACCCATGTAGGAAAATCTTCGCGTCGCCACGCCGTAGGTCCCGCGGGATTCGGGCGTATCCGGCCGCGCGATGTCCACGCAGGACCGGAAATCGTCCGGCGTCCGGCAGTCGGCGAAAAGTATGCTCTGAAATCCGGAACCTATGGCCCGCTGCGCCAGGAATCCCCGCGGTTCCTGGTCGACCTTGATCATCAGGCCGAGGTTGTGGAGTTCGGCGGCGCGGCCGAGGTTGTCCAGGTCATGCAGGTCGTAGGGGCCGTATTCTCCTACGAACTCGACATAGTCGTACCGGCCTGTATGGCCCACGAGTTCGACCACCGATGGCCAGACCGTGTGAATATGGGTGGCCAGGGAGGGCTGGCCGCCGTTGAGGATTTCCCGGAGCTTGTTCGGTCGCATGTGATGATTTCGCCTTTCCGCTGGTTCGTGTGGCCGCGTATTGAATTCTGTCTGAAACTCTGCGTTACGAAGGTTACGAACGTTACGACTCTTTCGACTTTATGGCCTCGAAAGCTTCGATAGCCTGTGTCGCCCAATCGATATGCATCCGCACCATGGAAATCTCCCGCTGCAGAGACAGGGCGAAGTGGGGCGAAGACTCGTCCTGCACCCGGGTCTGCGCGTTGAGGATGTTGGCATAGGCCTTGGCCTTGCGCCTTAAATCCGTGAGAAACCGCAGGGTTTCCGCACTGCTGACCGTATCCTCCATGAAACGGAACCGCAGCATCAGTTCGCCGAGATTGTCCCGCAAGTCGGATACGGCGAGCCGCTTGCACAACCAGGCGCGGAGCGCCTTCCGTCCTTTTTCGGTCACGTGAAACACTTCCCTTGGCTTCAAACGGGAGCGATGGACCACTTCGCTGTCTATAAACCCGTTTTTTTTCAGCAACTGGAGCGCGGGGTAGATCGAACCGGGACTGCTGCTGAAATGGCCCACGGACGCGTTTTCCATCTCCATGCGGACGTCGTAACCCGATCGGGGAAGCTGGTTCAGCATCCCCAGCAGGACGTATCCGAGCAAGGTGGGTGTATATTGTCTGGCCATATTAAAGTACGAATAGAATTAATACGATTCGATACAAATATATGTACCACGATCCAGCCCGCCAAGCACAAAATCCCCGCGGGCACGAATTTCCGGATCACATCCGTGCGCTCAAATATCCGGATCACATCCGTGCGCTCAATGGTATCGGTCAATGTGGTTTGTTATGGCTGGTGTAGTAATGACGCTCACTGGCCTTCCGCGGCCTGTTGCTTCCGCCAGACCTCGAATTCGACCGTCATTTCGGGAGTCCATTCGCGGTCGATCTCGCCGGGCGTGTAGGTGCCCTCGCGAAGCTGCTGGTGGCCCCAAGCGTCCCGCAACCTGGTTTCTTCCGATTCGATGACGACCTGTTCCGCCAGGTGCGGCGGAATGAAGATGATCCCTTCCCGCGTTCCGAGTACGATGTCTCCGGGCACGCAGGTAGCCTCGAGCCCGATGCGAACGGGTACGTTGATGCCGAGGAGGGTCACGTCGGCGATGGCCGTGGGATCGACCCCGCGGATGTAGGAGGCCATGGGAATTTCGTGGAGCCTCTGCAGGTCCCGGATGCCTCCGTCGATGACCATGCCCGTGCCGGTCTTGGCATAGATGGAATTGCCGAGGTTATCGCCGGCGAAGGTCCCGAACTTGACCTTTCCGAAAAGGTCGATGACGATCACGTCGTTGGGTTCGAGCGTATCGATCACCCAGGAGTTCTGGCCGCCGATGCAGCCATGTCTTGCGCCGTCGGCCTGGACCGCCGTTTCCAGGTCGGGCCGGGTGGGCACGTAGACCCCGGTCACCGCGCGGCCGACCAGGGTACGATCGGGGTGGAGGATCTGCCAGTCCCCCGCGAACTGGTAGTTGTATCCCTTTCCTCCGATGACGCCCCATGCTTCCTCGATGGTTACCTTCTTCATCCGTTCCAGAATGCTGTCAGGCACGACGGGGCGCCCGTCCGGACCCCGTTCGCCGTCCCACTGCGAGGTGACGGCTCGCGTGAACTCCGGACTGTTCAAACCGATCATGTATAACTCCTGTCTCCTTGTCGCCTGCGGGGATCGTTGATGAAGCGGTATTCGAACGCCTTACGCGTGCGAATATGGGCGCGCGCGTGTCCGCCCACGGTCTGCAGTTTATTCAGAACGTATTCGGACGCCTGCGTGTCCGCCCTACCTGGTCTGCGGCCCGAGCGTCTTCAGATCGATGAAGGGCATGGCCTGGCCGATGACCTGGGGGAAGTGGCCGTCCCATTTCTCGATCGCGCGAAGCTGCAGCAGCGTCGGCGTGATCGTGGCGCGCTGCAGGCGTTGCGCCTCGGCCTCGGCCTGGGCCTGGGCGACCTTCTGCTCGGCCTCGATGCGGATGCGTTCCAGGTCGCGCTGGGCCTTCAGGGCCTGCTGCTCGGCTGTCTGCTTGGCTTCGATCGCCATGTTGAAGGTCTGGGAAAAGGCGAAGTCGACGATATTGAACTCGTCCACGATCATGTTGAAGTTTATCAGACGCTCCGTGAGGGACTCCTTGATCTCATCCTTGACATCGGCGCGGCGCGTGATCAGTTCCTCCGCGGTGTACTGGGCGGATACCGCCTTGACGGCTTCCTGCACCGCCGGATCGATGACCCGCTCCTTGAAGAATATGCCGATTTCCTGATAGACCGTGTTCACCTGACCGGGATCCACGTGGTAGTTCAGCGCGATGGTGGACGAAACCGTCTGAAGGTCTTTGGTGGAAGCCGTGGCCGCGGTTTCCGATTTCTTGATCTTGACGTCGACGGGTATCACGTCCTCGATGAAGGGCAGCTTGAACTGCAGGCCTTCGGACAGGACGCGGTCCTGGACGCCGCCGAACTTGCTGAACACGACCCCACGTTCACCAGCGCCAATTACGGCATAGGAGTTGTACAACACCAGGAGCACGACGATACCTATGGCTATCTTCAGATAGGGTATGTTGCTGCCGGGAAGCTGCTCCCGGATATCATAGTCAGACATTTCTACTCCTCCTTCTACTGAGTGGACTGGCTGGAATTCGCGTTCGTGTGGTTTTCAGGCATTGATCTGAATCAACACTTTGAGGGAATCCCGGGCGGCGGCGGTGACCTCCATGCCCCGCCGCGTCTCCGACAATGGAAAACGGTGGGTTACGACCTGGTCGGAAGTCACCACACCCGCTTCGATCAGGTCCAGTGCCATGCGGGTGTCATCGGGACCGCAGGAATAGCTGCACACGATCGATACATCGTTAAAGTACAGGTCGAAGGGCCTGAAAGCAAGCACATCCTCCT